>JAGGYF010000041.1 GCA_021162685.1 Candidatus Iainarchaeum sp.
AAGGTCGGAGGAAAAAGCATTGAAGTTCCAGAGCCAACAGAACCAGATGTGCATGTTGGGGATACCTTGTCAGTGTATACCGTAGATTTTAGTGAGGGATTTGGGAACAATGTGTATGTATCTTCCACTCTCGCACTGGAAAGAGATTATATACAACAGATTATAACCATTGAGAACACAGATGAGAGAGAAGAGAAGCCTGTTGAGATAGAATTGTTGCCAAGAGGCAATGGTGTTTATTATCTTTTCAATCCAATGGCAAAAACAACAAGGGCGCGATATTACGCTATTTCTCCATCAGGATATAAGGAGAGGGGGTATAATCTCATTGTAACATTTGATACATTTGTGCCAAGCTATCCACAGATAAGAGAAATAAACCTTAAGTCCAATTTCATCAGAGTATTTTCATGGAACGTAAAACTTGCGCCAAAGAAAAAAGAGGTGATTGTACTAAAGTATAATGTAGGGTATATTACAGACGAAACATTGCTTGAAAACGCAACATATAGTATTCCGTTGAGTAAACAATACCTCCTAAATGCAGAAATAAGGCCACTTGTGAATGTTGTTAATGCGGATGCGTTATCAAAAATCGCACCAAATGTAGCAGGCATAGTAAGCAGCCAGGATGCTATCAATGGGATAATCACTGTGTTGGATGGAATTCCAGATATAGAGATAGCAGGCTCTGAGTTGAAGACAGAAATTGATGGAAAAGCTGTCATTGGAAGAAGGGATATTGGATTAACAAGCATTGAGAAAGCAGTTATATATCGTGAGTTATGTAGGGGTTTTGGGGTACCAACAGAACTGCGTATTGGAGAACATAATGGAAAGTACTATGCATGGGCAGTATCATATGTTGGTGTCAATGTTATAACATATGACCCAGCAGGCAAAAAGTCAAAGTTCAGACAATTATATTCTGAACCAGTTCCACTAATATGTAAGAGCAAGTCATTATATGAATGTCCTTGGTCCGGAGGGATAAGACCTGATGTATTATGTATAGGTACATTCTGTATGTCTGCTTATATACTTATAGGTGCTGTTGTTCTCATTGTCATTCTTCTTTTTGTGATATTTCAATACAAAACTGAATACCTATATCCATTGCTTGGTGTGAAAAGAGGTAAGCCAATTGTTAAAGAGGAGAAATTGAAGGGTACATATAAGATACTAAAAAAATTCTCGCCAAATACGCCACTTGAAGAATCGGTTTGGAATGAATTGAAAAGAAGGCATGGTATATTCTCCCCTGATGAATTTGAAAGAGTTACTGGTTTTTCTAAAATCTTGGTGAACAGTGTAATTGAGGACTTGATACAAAAAGGGGTTATAAAGAAAGAACTATAACGTTCCTTCAATCTTCCTTAGAAATTCTTCTCTATGGGTATAGAAGGAATGTATAAAGCGGCTAAAATCATGATTGGAAAAGTTTTCATCAACAGCCAACCTGAAAAGTGTCTCTCTTAACCTCATCTCCTCAATAATTTCATTTTTTGTGAGACCACATTTGTATGCGAGCTTGTCTAAAATTTGAGACGGAGTTGTTTCCCTCACAATCCTATCCCTCTTTTTATCCCAAGAGAATATCTCATTTAATGTTATTTTGTCACCCATGAATCCTACCTCTGATACACTTGTTACCCTTCTTATCAGTCCCTTTCCTGGCCAATTAAAACGATGCTGCACAATAATGATATCAAGTAATGGGAGCATGCCCTCAGGTACCTCCATTGGAGGACTTTGCAGGCGAATAAGTGCTTCTCTTGCGTTATTTGCGTGGAGTGTTCCCATTGAACCAGAACATCCTATATCCATGGCAACAAATAATGTTTCTGCCTCTTTTCCTCTGACCTCACCAACTATTACTCTATCTGGCCTCATTCTCAATGAAGTCCTGAGCAGATCATTCATTGTTATCTCCTTTTTCTTTACATAATCGTAATATGTACACAATTGTATCCAATTGTCTCTGTTTTCAAGGTTTAGTTCCAATGTGTCCTCAACAGTTATTATCCTTTGAGATGTTGGGATGAGTGCAGCGAGTGCATTTAATGTCGTTGTCTTTCCAGAGCCAGAACCTCCAACAACAAGCATATTCATTGGGTTTATGTGCATGCCTTCTACAGCCAACCAGAGAAAAGCTGCTAATTCATAACTTATTGTATTATTACTTATAAGTTGTGGCAAGGTCATTGGCTCTAAATAGAACTTTCTGATAGTTAGGGTTGGGTAAACAGAAACCGGAGGTATTGTTGCATTGACCCTTGAACCATCTGGTAAACTAAAGTCAACTATTGGATGGTCACTATCAATAATCTTCCCACCTGTGTTAGCCAGACGTTTTATTATCAACAATAATTCATCTATGGAATCAATCACTATGTTGGTTTTACACATCCCTTTCTTCCTATGAAAAACATATACCGGCCTATGCACACCATTTACCATAATCTCCTCAAGTTCCTGATCTTCAAGAAGAGGATAGAGTTTGCCTGGGCCTGTTAATATGTTAAATAGATACTGGGCAACTTGCATTTTATTTTTTGACTGAGGAAGCACTGTCTCCACAAAGGATTCAATGCTTTTCTCAAGTTCAGTTAACTCCTCCTTTGATAGAGGCCCATTTCTCAACTTTGGATGGATTTTCTCTCTGAACCGATTTATTACTTCGCCTTTCCTCTTGTCTTTCAGATATATCTGCTGGAGCTGAGAGGGAGAAGTAATATATAGGTAGGACATTACAACAGTATCTATAAGGTCCTGCTCTTCAGGTGTTAGAATTGGGATATTTATAGTATACTCTCCCGATTCATAGCTGTTTGGGGAACTCATAAATAGTAGAAAGCAGTATAGCTTTTTAAATGTTTAGTTATGTGGTTTGCATGATATCCATGGAAAAACTGAAGCCAACAAAAAATGAAGTGGAGAAAGAAAAAGCGATTGTAGAGAAGATTATAGGGCTCATAAAAGAGGTATCTGGAAGAGATGCAATGCTTGTTGGCTCAATAGCAAAGAATACTGCATTGCGCGGGGACAAAGACATTGACATATTCATATTATTCCCAAAAAGCATACCAAGAAAACAACTTGAAGAAGAAGGCCTATCAATTGGCAGGAAGGTTTGTAAACTACTTGGGGTGAAGCCAAGACTAAAATATGCAGAACATCCATATACCTGCACAACTGTTGATGGATATGATGTAGATATTGTACCATGCTATAAAATAAAGATGGGTGAAAAGATCATTTCCGCTGTTGATAGGAGCCCATTACATACAGAATACATAAAAAAGCACCTGAAAAATACTGATGATGCAAGGATGTTGAAGTATTTCATGAAAAAGATTGGCGTATATGGCGCAGAGATAGAAACCCATGGCTTTTCTGGATATCTATGCGAACTTTTGGTTTTGCATTATGGCTCATTTGAAAATGTCCTCAAGGCAGCAAGCAGATGGGAGAGGGGAAAGCGTATTGACATTGAAGGAAAAAGCAATGAAAGATTTAATGCACCGCTTGTTGTTATTGATCCAGTTGATCCACATAGGAATGTTGCTGCTGCTGTTAGTGAACAAAAACTTTGCGAGTTTATTCTACTGGCACGCTATTATCTTAAACACAAGACAATACCAAAGAAAGCAAAGATTATGAAAAAACGTGGAAAGATATATGTTGTAGAATGGGCACTGAAAAAGGAGGAGGTTAAAGAGATATTATGGTCTCAACTTGAAAGATTCCAAGATAAGGTAGTAAGACATCTAAATTTCCATGAATTACATTGCATTGACTCAATGATTTGGACTGACGCAAAAACAAAGGCGCAATTATTAGTTGAATTAGAGGTATGGGACATGCCTCCTATAAATGACCACTGGGGACCAAGGGTGTATGATATTGAACACTCAAAACTATTCATTGAGAAATATGGGAAGGTCATGGTGAGGAAGAACAGGCTTGTAACAGAGAAGAGGAGAGAGTATCCAACTGCAAAAGGCTTGCTCAAGGATCTCCTAAAAGAAGTCCCATCACACCTAAAAAGGAAAAAGTGGACAATAAAGAAAGGTAATGCTGCAAGGGCAACTGAGATATGGCAGATATATAGTAAAAAATTCTGGAATCTAAAATAGTTAGGGGGTTAGTATGGAATTCAAGAAGATTTGTGATATAAAGCCAGGAGAGCATGTCAAGATCAGGGGATGGGTGTATAGGCATAGAGTTGGGAAGGATGTTGTATTTATCGTATTGAGAGACAGTTCTGGAATAGTACAATGTACATCAAAAGGAAAAACCTACAATACTGCAGAAGAGCTTTCAATTGAGAGCTCTGTGATTATAGAAGGAGATGTTGTAGAAGATAAGAGAGCGCCGACAGGAATGGAAGTAAAAGTTAGTGGGATAGAGGTTGTGCATAAAGCAGAGCGCTTCCCTATCACAAAGGACCAGAGCAAAGAATTCCTCAGAAATGTAAGACACCTCTGGTTACGCTCACAATACATGACAAACATAATGAAGGTGCGTTCAACAGTTTTTGATGCAATACATGATTATTATAGGAGCAATGGATACTACGAATTTCAATCCCCTATATTGACAACAAATGCGTGTGAGGGTGGAACAACATTATTCAAAGTTGATTACTATGGAAAGGTCGCATATCTCGCACAGAGTTGGCAACTATATGCAGAAGCAATGATATTCGGATTGGAAAAGATATACACTATTGCACCAAGTTTCCGAGCAGAAAAATCAAGAACAGTTAGGCACCTTTCTGAGTATTGGCACTCAGAGATGGAAGCAGCATGGATGGAGTTTGATGATTGTATAAAAGTAGCTGAGGAGCTTGTCTCACATATTGTTCAAACAGCAATAAAGAAGAACAAGAAGGAGTTAGAGGCACTTGGTACTGATATTGGAAAGTTAGAAAAGGTAAAGCCTCCATTTCCAAGAATAACATATGAAGAGGTATTAGAGCTGCTGAAAGAGGACGGGCTCAATGTCCCATGGGGAAAGGACCTCAGAACAATTGAGGAGCAGGCGCTTATGAAACACTACGAGAAACCTCTATTTGTTACACACTACCCAGAAGAGATAAAAGCATTCTACATGAAAAGGGCTGAAAATCCAAAACTTGTACTTGGATTTGACCTCATCGCTCCGCATGTTGGAGAAATCATAGGAGGAAGTGAAAGGGAGAACAACATAGAGCTGATGAAACAACGACTGAAAAAGGATAAAGTACCATTGGAGAACTACGAGTGGTATTTTGATACAAGAAGGTATGGTGCTGTGCCTCATTCTGGATTTGGCATGGGGGTAGAGAGGGTTGTTCAGTGGATATGTAACCTTGAGACAATACAGGATGCAATAGGTTTTCCAAGAACTATGGACCGTATTTATCCATAGAGGGAGAGCATGATACGGGAGTATAGGAGGAAGGGTATAGCAAAGGCATTGATGAAAGAATTGATGAAGCGTCTTGAAAAGTTGAAAAAGAAGATTTATTAGCGCTCCTTTAACATCTTTTCTATCTCCTCTAACTGGAAGAGGACATCTTGCAATGCTTCCTTATCCTTTTTCGTTACGCCTTTAGGCTTTTGAAGTGTTTCTTTTATTGCTTTCTTCTGCTCTGTAATTGTTTCCTTTGTAACGCTCATCTGTTTTATTTCTGATAGCAGTTTATCTATCTCCTCAACAGGTTTTGGTTTCTTCTTCTCCCCTTCAATCTCTTCAACAACCTTTTTCAAACTAACCTTCGGAGTTATAATCTCTGGTTTTCTCTCAACAACTGGCTTTGGCTTTTCTATTGCTGGGATATAGTACTCCACCTGTTCTCTTGCCCTTTCTATCTGTATGCCCCTTGCCTCAAGCACCTCCCTCCTTATATCTCTTATTAATGGAGACATCATTGGCTGAATCTTTGCTATTGGTCCCTCAACACTCCTCTCATGCTTGAGTCCATGCCAATCAATAACCCTAACAAACATTAAGAAGCGTCCTTTTTCAATAGAACATCCTGCATGCACCTTGTATTTTGCTGATTTGCCATCCATAACAAACCTATATATCTTTGCCTCAGATGGTTGAGCATACTTATTGACAAAATGCCTGAAAATCAAGAATGGTTGCTTTATCTCAACACGTGTAACTGCTTCTCCTCCATCAAACTCTCTATATATCTTTGTTAGCGCACCTGAGACCCTAACTACTGTTGATATGTAATCATAGAACCTTGCAACGGCTATAACCGCACATAGTACAGAGATAGCTGGGATGAGGAGCAATACCTGAGGGAATGGTGCAAGCTTATAGTATATTGCAAGGAAATTGAAAATAATGCCCAAAACAAGAAATGTTAGTACAAGGTCTATTATGATAATCTTTATGAGTATTGTCTCCATATGAGCCGGCGTAACCGGCCTCTCAATCTTCATAAGGCATTTATCTCAAAACAGAATATAAAAGCTTTCCGTATATGCTTAAATAATCTGTTGCCTACATCTTATCTATGAAGAAAGGGATGGCATTTGGGACATTCTCAATTATACACCCAGGGCATCTGTTTTACTTAGAATCAGCAAAAAGACACTGTGATTACCTCATTGTAGTTGTCGCGAGGGATTCAACTGTAAAAAGGATTAAAGGAGAATGCTTAATACCGGAAAAACAAAGGCTTGAGGTTGTAAAGGCACTAAAACCAGTTGATAAAGCAGTTCTTGGGTATACAAATGACATGTATAGGATTATTGAGAGGATAAAACCTGACATTCTTATTCTTGGACCAGACCAAGAACATGACACAGAAAAACTGAAGAAAGAATTGAAGAGGAGGGGGCTTAACCCAAAGATTGTAAGGATAAAACGGATGAAAAACGGGAGATTACACAAAAGCTCAAAGATTGTTAGGATGATTAGAAAGAAATAGCTATTTACGCAGGAGTGTGAAAACAAGACAACCTGGTCCTCCTCCTCCCTTTCTCAGTTCTTGTAGAGGAGTAGTGATAACATCAACACCTCTTTTCTCAAGCTCTTTTATTGTATGTTCTGCCTCTTCGTTTATTATCACCTTGTTTGATTTTATCATTAAAACATCAGAAGATAAAACGCGTAACTCTTGTAGTGTTGCATCAACAAGTTCAACATCGTTCTTTATGAGAAAATCTATGAACTCCTTTGGCAATACTTCTGTGCATAGAATAGCGAGGTCCTCTCTTATCATATTAAAAAGGATATCTAAATGCGCAAATTTTCTATCATGTGGAACAGGTAATAGTGTAACATCCAAGTACTCATCTATTTCCTCAAATCCTCCATAGGATGAACGCATTACACCAAGAGCTGCTATGTCATCTGCTATCTGAACAAAATCTCCGCCTTCAAAATAGTTATTATGTATCACAGCAAATATTGGGATGCCAAGTTCCCATGCCTTTATTCTTAAATACAATTCCTCTCCCTCCCTGTACTCCTCCCTAAAATTAGCAAGTATAATGCCATCCTTTGTGCATAAGCCTAAGTCCCTTGTGTAGTATAGGTTGGGTGGTGGCGCCTCCTCTGGCTCAATCAACTCAATCTTGACCCTCTCTGACCTCAACTTGTGGAACAATGTGTCAAACTCTTCTACTGCCTTCTCAATATTTGGTTTTGAGAAAAATCCCCACTCAGACGGTTCTTGTACGAGTTTTAGTTCTTCTCCAGGCCTATGCATCAGTGCCCATCTTAACTTTCCAAAGCATTTCAATGTGCCATACTGCATACATTATTTTTATGGTACACATATTAAAAAGAGCGCCCCTGTGGGGATTTGAACCCCAGCTTCAGGCTCCGCAAGCCCACGTCCTATCCAGGCTAGACTACAGGGGCACAATATTTAATAGGAAAACCTCTGTTATTAATGCTTATGGAGCTATCAAGAAAAGCAAGGTTGTTTGTTGGCGCAATATTCATTTTTGTGCTGGGAAGTGCACTTAGAGTCCCAATAGTATCTAGGTTTATTGAGCTATTCACAAATGACCCCTTCCTTATTGGAGTGCTGTTTGCGTAACTGCAACAGCTATTGTGATGGACATAAGTCCAAAACAATGGATGGGAGAGACATTTGGTCTCTATGGCGCAGGATATAATCTTGCATGGGCGATTGGACCGATGATTGGAGGATACCTCGCATATGTATTCAGATTAAACAGTGTGTTCTTGGCAGGTTCTATAATATGTTTTGTATCAATGTTTATTGTCGCTTCAGTATCACCAAAAAGTAGGGGCAAATCAATAATAAAGGGGATAAAAGATGTTATTGAGAAAGATGGTCTATTCGCAGCAGAAATGAATTTCTTAAGGCATTCAAACATAACAGTAAAGATGGTTCTTGTTATAGAATTTGTTGTATATTTCTTGTATTCAATAAAGTGGGCATTCATCCCTTTATTTATGAATGGCTACTCAAACCTGGATGTGGGTTTTGTGTTTTTTGCTTCTACTATCCCGTTTGCCATCTTTGATGTGCTTGTTGGTTGGATTTCAGATAAAATTGGGAAGAGGAGGCTTATACTTCTCGGGTTGTTTCTTGGTTCAATTGCTACATTATTATTCACAACAAGTTCCTCAATTATATCATTTGCTTGCTTTGCATTCCTCATGGGTTTCTCTATGACATTCATTGAACCATTGATATCTCCTTCTCTTGCTGAATTTACACCAAAAAGGAGGAGGGGCACCATTGTTGGTATAGGAGGTCTTGCAGTTGACTCAGCGTATCTTATTGGTCCAATAGTTGGAGGAATACTATCAAAATATTTCGGGTTCTCAGCTCCATTCATATTTTCCTCAATCATGCTGTTTCTAACAGGTATCCTTGCCGTTTTCCTGCTAAAGGAACGCTAACCTTTATTAATGAACACATATACAATATTAGCACTCCTTTTGGTGGTGCATATGCTAAAGTGTGTTTCATGTAAAAGAGAAGTTACAGACAATTATATTAAATTCAAATGTCCAAACTGTGGCAGAGAGATTATTAGATGCCATAATTGTAGGGAGATCGCAGCAAGATATACCTGCCCTGAATGTGGGTTAGAAGGGCCATAGGTGGAGTCTATGGAAGAAGATATTATAGAAGCAAATGAGTTGATAGTTGAGAAAGGAGAGAAACCAAAGAAAAAGTACAAAGCAGGTGGTGTAACACTTAGTGTATTTGAAAGGGAATCAGATGGAAAGAAATGGGATGTCTACGTTTTCCAGAGAACATATCTTGACAAAAAAACAGGTGAGTGGAAACACACAAACTCTCTGAATGAGAAAGACCTTCCAAAAGCACTTGCTGTTCTGCTCAGAGCATTTTCAGATAAAGTTGAGGTGGAATAATGGGGGATGTAGTTGTTGTTGTAAAGGTGCTTCCAAAAGATGTAGGGTTGTTTGATAAGATGAAGGAGGATGTATTGAAATCTATCACCTATAAAGTTACACACACAGAAGAGGAGCCAATTGCGTTTGGCTTGAAAGCATTTAATGTAACGCTTGTAATGCCAGATGCAGAAGGAGGAACAGACAAGATAGAGAAAGAACTGAAAGGTATAGAATCAGTCGGAGATGTACAGATTGTTGGAGTAGCAAGAACAATGTGAGTCATATCTTCCTCGCTATAGAAACCCTCACTTCTGGTGGTTTCTCCCCAACAACTTTCCTGTAGTTGTGTCGTGTTGATTTGACAATATCTGAGAGTTTTCTTATATGGGGGGCTAATTTTTTTGGGTCTCCGTACTTCATCTCATATATGCCCTTGACAATTTCCCCACATGTCTTTAGGTTCTCAACAAACTTATTTTTCAATTCCTCTCTTTTCTTCAGAAGGTTCGTGTATTTCTCCCTAATCCCTGGGTCAATATTATTTATGTTATTCTCATATACCCTATGTATCTCATTTCTCCTTTTCTCAAGTAGTTCAACACGCCTGTACGCTTTCTCAAGTCTCTTGTGTATATCATCCCCTATCTCATTTTCCTTGGCTATTCTGTTATAAAACGCCATCTTCAAACTTGGGTATTTGCTCAACATCTTTGAAAGGATGTCATGAGATTCAACATCGTGTTTTGCTCCTCTCAACAATAGATTGAGATGTTCTGCATTCCTCACTGCACGAGAGAAATCCATGCCTATTGCGTTTGTTACTGCTCTCCTTATTTCTTCCTTGTGCTGCTTTACTCCATCCATACTATTTATTGCTCTTAACTCCTCCTTTAGCGCGTATAACTCATCATGTGCTTCACTAAGCTCTTCTTCTGCATTCTTTTTACTGGTCTCTATATTCAATATCCTTTTACCGTGCTCATGCCCTTCTAACTGCTCAAGGAGTTCATTATACTCCTTTATCCTTCCCTCTATCTCATTCTGCTTCTGCTCCAATTTCTTTATCTCATCACTGAGCGACATCATAATAATTTTGCACTATGTATTATTTAAATGTTGGGCGAATGCGCTTATCCTCCTCCAGTGAGAGCCCTTCCAATATTCTTGGCCGCAATCAACACATCTCCACTTGCTTCCATCTTTAACAAGCCTTCCGTTACATCGCGAGCAGAACCTGAAAACTGGCTCATTCGGTATTACTAAATTAAATCTCTTCTTGACAAACTCCATCTGCTTTTTTGGGTCATCATAGGGTATTAGTACACATCTTTTATCTCTTGCTAATGCCTTATCCCGTGTTAATATTATCCTCCCCTCTATTTTTGCCCTCTCAAGTATCTCATCGTCACTCTCCTCATCAGAAGCTAATTCGCAATCATATCCAAAAATCCTGAGCCAAACAGCAAGTTTTGCCAGCATCGCATCGCATAGAAACAACATTGAGCCACCCTTTAACGTAGGGTCCCTGGGGAGAGGAGAAGGGGGACCCTACGGGAGAGGAATTCAGAGAATTTCTCCCCACTCTAATTTATTGCTTCAGCCAATATAAACGTTGTGTATTTATTCTATTATTTACATAAATCTAGATTATGATTAAGCGCCTTGCACTGAAAAATTGGAAAAGTCATGAAACTACAGAACTTGTTTTTGCCAGAGGCACAAATGTCATTGTTGGGCAAATGGGCTCTGGGAAAAGCTCTGTCATGGATGCAATATGTTTTGCACTATTTGGAACATTTCCTGCTCTGCAATCAAGAAAGATAAAGCTGGAACAATGCATACAGAACAAGCCAAAACAAAAGCAAGGCGCTAGGATAGAGCTGGAATTCATACTTGGAGATGAGACATATAGTATTATCAGAGAGA
This sequence comes from Candidatus Iainarchaeum sp., assembly GCA_021162685.1. Taxonomy (GTDB): domain Archaea; phylum B1Sed10-29; class B1Sed10-29; order WALL01; family WALL01; genus JAGGYF01. The sequence continues at coordinate 11,278 of JAGGYF010000041.1, forward strand.
TAACAAGGGGAAAAGGAACAACATTATCTGAAATAAGGAAGAATGGTATGCTAATTGAGGGACCAAATGCCCAGCGTGTAACAGAGAAGGTTGTTGAGATATTGAAAATAAACTATGACCTATTCTCAAGAGCAGTATATTCTGAGCAGAATCAGATTGACTACTTTCTTCAGATACCTTCTGGCCAGAGAAAGAAGAAGATTGATGAGCTACTTGGCATAAACCGATTTGAGAATGCTAGGAAGAATCTTAAGACATTGAGAAATCGGCTGAAGGGAAAACTTGACGATAGAAAAAAACAGATTGCTGAAATGGAGAAGGATGAACAACTTAAGAGAATTGGGGCAATAGAAGAAGAAATCAAAAGAACAAAGGAAGAGATCAGCCAGTATGAAAAGGAGATTGCTGAAAAAACAAATGTTTTGAACCAACTAATTGCGAGAATAAAAGATGTTGAGGCAAAGGAGCAGGCATACAAAAAACTTGTTGAGGAGCAGTCCCTGCTAATAAATAAAATAGATATGATGAAGAAAAGTATCCAAGAGATTGAGGATAAACTTGGGGAAAAGATATTGAAAGCGGACCTTGAAGTAGAATTAAAACGAATTAGAGACAAAGAGAGAGAACTAAGAGAGAGGATGAGGAATATTGAGGAATCAGATATAAAAAAGCAATTTATTGAGAAGAAAGAGTTGCTGTCCTCACATGAAACACAATTGAGACAGATGGAAAAAGATGCTGAAAAGAAAAAGCAATTAAAAAAACGCCTTGATGAGTTGAGGTCTGTTATAACAATTGAATCCTTTGATAAATTAAAGGAGAAACTGCGAAGTATTGAAGCGGAGATTACGAAAGTAGAGTCAAATATAGCGCATGAGAAAAAGCGTATTCAGGAGCTTGAAAAAGCAGGGGATAAATGTCCTGTATGTGATAGTGATATAAGCGAGCAGAAGAAAGATGAACTTATATCCAGTGCACTCATATCCATCAAAAAACTTGAAGAAAGGGCTAAGGAACTAAACAGGGAAAAGAGCAGCATAGATATTGAAAAAATGGAGAAAATTATTGAGGAACAAAAGATTATTGAAGAACAGATAAAGGCAATAAAAGAGGAAGGTATTGGAAAGAAAAAGGATATTATTGAACATCTGAGAAAAGAGCTGAATGAAATTGAGAAGGAGATGGCAGAACAGAAGAAAGAGGAGCAGAGCATAAGGGATGAGACTGAAAAAACGATAAAATTGATTACGAAAATTGAACAATTGATTGAAAAAAAGAAGGAAAGAGCTAAACATATAGAAGAAGTTGGCAAGATGGAAAAGCGGGTAGAGGACATCAAAAATGAGATTACAAAGTTAAATTTTGATGAGAGTGAGATCAGAAAACTAAGAGACGAAAAGGAAAAATTAAGTATTTTGATAAATGAAAGAAAGACAAAAGTTGAGATGAGTAGACGCATAATCAAGGATAAAGAAGCACTCCTTCGTGAGCTTGAGCAGAAAAAGGGGCAGATAGAAAAAATGAAAAATGAGGCAGAATTTATATCAAAGACTATAGACTCCCTTTCTGTGTATGAGCGGGCTATTGAATCAACACAAGTGATGCTTAGGGAAGAATTTACATCTGCATTAAATGCTGCACTTGAGGATATATGGTTTAGGATATATCCTTATGGAGACTATCTCTCGCTACGACTTGGATTAGAATCTGGTGATTATACACTCCAATTGAAAACAAGAGCAGGAGAATGGGTGAATGTTGATGGTATAGCATCTGGGGGTGAGAGAAGCACAGCATGTCTGGCACTGAGAATTGCATTTGCACTGGTATTAACACAAAACCTTTCATGGTTGGTTCTTGATGAGCCAACACATAACCTTGATGAAAGTGGTGTAGAGGTGCTCTCAAGAGCAATGCGCGAACACCTCCCCGAACTTGTAGACCAAATATTTGTTATAACACATGAACGGAAGATGGAGAAGGCAGTATCTGGTATGTTGTACAGATTTGAGAGAAAGAAGGAGGAGGATGAACCAACGAAAGTAGTGTTAGTTAGTGAAGGTCCTATATATTAATTTTCTTTTCAAACATGAAGTAGAATATCAGCCATGCACAGAGAAAATATGCCGCAACAACGAGCATAATAAAATTACTTATGAAGCACCCAAAGGCTGGAACAAAAGAAATTAACATAATAAAAAAACTCGCAGCAATTGAAGCAATGAAAAGCGAAAGTAATTCTTTTGATATATTCCTTTTTGTTATACTAAACGCTCTTAATATACCATCTGGTGCTCTTCTTTTTTCCACAACAATTGATGCTGGAAGCAGACTATTTGCTATGGAGAGGAATGCCTCAATTAATACAAACAATGCAATACCAGAGAAAACAAGCACTATAAAAATAATTGGATGCGACGAGACAATGCCTATTGCAATCATCAAACTGCAAATGAAAATAGCTATAAAGGAGAGGAGCCAGATGACAATCTTTGCAAAAAACAGAGGAATAAACAATGGAATAAATGAATGAATTGCTTTACGCATTGATGCCTTCTGCTTTGTCCTCATCTGAATAAATGATGCTGACACCCCAACAACAAATGTTGAGATAAAGAGGTGAAGAATGAATATCATTATAAATGTTGGGAATATCGTTGAAATCAGGCCTTTCATTGCTATTGGATTTGACAATGCATTGTATAGCTCATACCGCAATGATGCTAGATACAGAATCAATATCAAAGAGGGGAGCCACCCTAAAAATTGCAGGAGTATGAGTTCTGGGTTTCTCCTCAAAAACATCGCGCTTTTTGTGAATATTCCCATTATCATCCCTCGTTGATAAGTGGTACAAATACACAATCGCAGTGCAGGTCTGTTACATTGATATTGTTATTCTTTTTCTCAATAAGTAATAGCTTCTGGAGATAGAATGGTCCAACCGGGACAACCATTTTCCCATTATTTTTCAATTGTTTGACTAAATCCTCTGGTATTGTTCTTGCAGCACAGGTAACCATAATTCTATCAAACGGTGCTTCATCTGGAAGCCCTTTTGCACCATTTCCTAAGATCACTTTTATGTTTCTCCACTTCATCAGATTTTTTCTTGACATCTCAACAAGTTTTGCATGCCTCTCTACAGTAAATATCTTTCCATCTCTACCAACAAGTTCTGCAAGGATGGCTGCTTGATAACCAGAACCAGAACCAATCTCAAGAATTTTCATCCCTGGCCTGACATCTAGATATTGGCTCATCATTGCAACCATATGTGGAGCAGATATTGTCTGATTTGCGTATATTGGTAGTGGAGTATCAGCATAAGCATAGTCTTTATATTCATCCAGAACAAACATTTTCCTATCTACTTTGCGCATAGCCCTCTCAACGTCCTTGTTGGTTATTATCCCAGTCCTCACCAAGTAGTCCACAAGCTCGTCATTTGAGTGCATGATGTATATAGGAATAGGAAATATTAAATAGGTGTTATATCAAAATTTGATATATATCAAAAAATGATATAGTGATGCAATGGAACAATTAATTGCAGAGATAAGGGATATCAGGAAGAAAATGGTGAAAAATGCTCCTCCAGAGATGAAAAAGGTTATGCTGAACAAGTATGTATCCACTATATTTAGAATTAGGCTTTTGGCACTTGCCCTCCTGTCAAAAAAGGAGACATATGGCTATGAGATAATCAACTTAGCAAAGGGAATAAGTATAGAGGAAGAACCACGCATAAGTGCGAGCAAGGTATACCCCGTATTACACGAGATGGAGAACAAAGGACTTATAAAAGGCAGATGGCATGGAAGGAAAAAGATATATAGCATAACAAAAAAGGGGTTGAAGATGATGAATTGGATAAAACGGAGTTGGAAAGAGAGTATCATATTACAAGCAAAAGTATTCAAAAAAATATTTAATGAAGAGGTGAAGACATGAAAAAAATAATTGTGCTTTTGTTGTTGCTATCAACTGTGTTTGGTGCAGCAATTGAGATAAGCCAAAGCCAGACAAAGGTATATGATGTATATGTGCCAGCAACTCCCACTACATATCCATCACAATTAAGAAAGGGTATGAATAACATCTTGGTTGAAGTACCATTGACAAATTATGCAAAAACCACATTATATAATCTATCAACTGAACTGAGAACCACACATCCGTTTATTGGTGTTAAGACAAAAGACTTTATAACAAGAATTGACCCAAACGAACGTGCATCTGTTTTTTATAGGATAAATATTGCTGATGATGCACAGCAGGGCGAATATCAATTACTCCACAAGATTACGTATTATGATGCAAGTGGGAACAAACAGGAGACGAGCAAAACGATGATATTCAGGATATCGTATGTTAAGAGGATTGAGGTAAGTAAGATAGATGCTATAGAAGCATTACCTGGACAGACAGTCCCGATAAAGATAACATTTGAGAATACTGGTGATCTTCTCGTTGATGACATATCTGTGACACTAACCCCTAGCTCAACAGCATCTGGAAATATTGAGTTTGTTCCAACAATGAAGAGGATTGAGATTATACCTATTGGGGAAAACAAAACAATAGAATTTGAGATGACTGCTAGCAAATTTGCATCTGCTGGCAGTTATCCCGTCACAATATCCGCAACGTATGGTGACAATACACTAGAACAAACATTTATTGCCACAGTCGCAGGAAAACCAATACTTGATGTTAAGGACATGCACTTTTCCGATACACCAATGCCAGACAGCACAATAACGTTGCATGTTGATATCACAAATCCAGGTGGGGCAAAGATAACTGGGGTAACTGCAAAACTTTCTTCTTCAACATCTGGCATCGCTGTTGTATCAGATTCGCAGCTTTATATAGATGAGATATTACCAAAAGAAAAGACATCACTTGAGTACACGATAAAGATTGATAAATCAGTAACCTCTGGCGTGTATGCACTAACATTAGAATTTACATCGTCTGAGATAAGCCAGACACAAACAATATCATTTGAGGTAAGGGGAAAGCCAAAACTTCAGCTTGCTGGCGTACAAACAGACAAGGATGTTGTGTATACTGGCTCTCCTTTCTCGCTTAGTATACAATTTGAAAACATTGGTACAGGTGATGCAAAATCTGTAAAGGTTGTTCTGGATGATAATGACATAGAGGGGGTACTAACAAGTTTTGTTGGAACAATTGAGGTTGATGACACAGGAACTGCTATATTTGATATTATTGACAAGAAGCCTGGCAGGAGGATTGTAAAAGCAACAGTAACATATGAGGATGAATATGGAAACCCAGCAAAAAAGGAGGTAAACATTGAGTACTATGTAACAAGCAAACCTATAAACATTGTTGGCATTATTGTTGTTGTAGCAGTATTAGGAGGTATCGGATACTACCTATACAGAAAGAAGCAGAAGGAAAAGCGATTAAAGCAATTGGTGAAGTGATGTGTGGCATATTGCTTTCAGGAATATATGGAGGAATAAATCAAGGACAATACTTGCAATGCTCGCACTTATTGTAGGTATTATAACAATCATTGTTCTGGTTTCTGCTACACTCGGTGTGAAGTCATCAGTATCAAATGTCATGGGACAGATGAAAGGTATAATTGTATACGAACATGATGCTGCTGATGTTCCATATTCACACTTATCCTCTGATTATGAGGAAAAGCTTGAGGATATAAGAGGGGTCAGGGTTGCCCTACCAGAGATATATGGCATGGTTAGAACAATTGATGGGAAAAAAGCAGAAGGAACTGGCTCATTTACTGCTGGTATGGTCATGCTCGTAGGACTTGATCCAAAAAAGGAACGGATGAGACAAGGGGATATGTATGGGATTGGTGTTGAGGAGGGGAGAAAATTTATTAGTTCTGACAAATATGCTGCCATTATAAGCAAGGATATTGCTGATAACTACAAGAAGAACATAGGGTCAAAGATTGAGCTTGATGACGGAAAGAAATACACGGTCATTGGGATCCTTGAGGAGAGTTCTGTTCTTGGTTCAATTATTGTTGTGCCATTGGATAGGGCAAGAGAACTTGCACATCTTAAAGAAGATGAGGTAAATAGTTTCACAGTACAAACGAAAAATCCAGAAGATGAGAAGAGGATTGCCACACTTATAAAGATGAAATATCCAGAACTTGAAGCTATTACTGCATCGCAAGCAGTTGAAGAAACCGAGGACATTATGGGTATAATGGATTTGTTCTTTTATGTAATGGCAAGCATATCATTGATTATTGCAGGTATCGGAATAGTAAACGCAATGCTGATGTCTGTGCTTGAGAGGACAAAGGAATTTGGAGTGTTAAAGGCTGTTGGATGGGAAAACGATGACCTGCTAAAACTCATAATTGAGGAGTCTATTCTAATTGGGGTTGTGGGTGGCATTATTGGAATAATCATAAGTGTAGCAATTGTTGAGATATTAAACAACTATATGCCATTCAGTTTGCTGATCACAAAGGAACTGATTGGAGAGGCATTCCTATTCTCAGTAATAGCAGGCATTGTTGGGGGCATCTATCCTGCATGGAGGGTTACAAAGATTGATCCAATACAGGCAATAAGAGGAGAGTAGATGTTAAGAATTGCTATGAAAAACCTTATGAGAAACAAGAGCAGAAGCATACTGGCACTGGTTGGGTTAGTGCTTGGAGTAACCACCATAATTGCACTTATATCTATTACTGTTGGCATTGATAATTACGTCACAAACACAGTATCAAAGATAAAAGGTATAATAGTGTATGAGAAGGATGTCTCGTTTCTTCCACTATCACGTATTGATGAACAAACTATTGAGAAGATTGAAAAGATTGATGGTGTCAGAGATGTTGCTCCCCGTGTGTTCGTTACAGTAATGCGTATTGATGATAAGGGAGGAGGTATCTCAGGATTTAAGGAGATGATAAGGGTATATGGTATAGACCCTATTAGAGAATCAAAAACAAGGAAGGGGCAACACCCACTCGGGAGTGAATTGTTGAGAGGGAGATGGCTTGCCTTAGGAGATAAATATGCAGTAATACTGGATGAAAACATTGCCGATGATTATAAGAAAACTGTTGGGTCAAAAATAAAACTCAATGATTATACATTTAAGGTTGTAGGTATAACAAAGGAGATGGGAGGGATGATTCCAGGAAGTGCAACAATCCCTCTTGATATAGCAAGGGAGATGGCTGGGATAAAGCAGAATGAAGTCACCGCACTACTTGTTGAACCAGATCATCCTGAGGAGACAGAACGTATTGCTGACCTAATTGAAATGCAGATAGATGGTGTAGATGCAAAGCCAACTGAGGAGTATGCCAAACAGATTGCAACTGTCTTAAACTACATAGATGCCTTATTTTGGATTGTGTCCAGTATCGCTGTCTTCGTTGCGGGCATTGGAATATTGAATACAATGCTGATGTCTGTGCTTGAGAGGACAAAGGAATTCGGAGTGTTGAAGGCTGTTGGGTGGACAGAAGAAGATATTATAGTACTTGTCCTTTCAGAATCGTTCCTATTGGGAGTCATTGGAGCAATTATCGGAACACTCTCTGGCGCAATTGTTGTTGAGATTGCAAAACACTACCTTGGTATACCTATGGCAATAAGCACAAACCTAGTTATCTATGCATGGTGTTTCTCAATCATTGTTGGCGTGTTGGGTGGGATTTATCCAGCATGGAGAGCAAGTAAACTTGACCCAATAGAAGCAATAGGGGTTGGTTAGATGAATGATGTAGTAATAGAAGCAAAGAACCTAAAAAAATACTACAAGATGGGTGAAACAATAGTAAAGGCACTACGAGGAGCCAATATCAAAATAAAAAAGGGAAGTTTTGTCTTCATTGTTGGCCCATCTGGAAGCGGTAAATCCACACTTATGCATCTTCTTGGCGCATTGGACCATCCAACAGGCGGCTCTGTAAAGATGGATGGGAAGGAAATAAGTAAAATGGATGACTGGGAACTCTCAATGATAAGGAGAAACAAGGTTGGTTTTATTTTCCAAACATTTAATTTGGTTCCATCACTGACTGCATTGGATAATGTTAAACTACCACTGCTTACAGACAAGAGGATAAGTGATGAAGAATTAACCGCCAGGGCAATAAAATTACTAAAAGTTGTTGGTTTGGGTCATAGGATTTACCATACGCCAAATGAATTAAGTGGTGGGGAAAGACAGAGGGTTGCAATTGCACGTGCGCTAATAAATAATCCGGAGATCATTCTAGCAGATGAGCCAACAGGCGAGCTTGACTCAAAAACAGGTGCAGAAATATTTGAACTTATGAGAAAAATGAACAAAGAGGAAGGGAAAACGTTCATAATTGTTACGCATGACACAGAATATATAAAACATAATGACACTGTATATCACATAAAAGATGGAGTAATCAAAGAAACGAGCAAAAGAGAGCTTGAGAAAAATGGTATGAAGGGGAAAAAAGAGATTACATAAGTGACTCTATCTCATCTGCGAGTTGTTTTATCCTTTTCAATACTGGGCTGTTTTTCCCAAGTTTTCTCTCAAATTTTTTCAGGGTCTCATCAATGCTCACAACCTTATTTCCCATAACGATATTGTCTGCATGTGCTATAATCTTTTCCTCAATAGTTACTGGAACCATATCTCTTTCTGGCAATCCCAACTGTTTTGCCTCTTCTGCAGTTATCCCTGCTCCTATATGTCTCTCGGCGACATCAGCGAACTTTGGGAGACCACGCGCTCGTAGTATCTCTGCTCCTATTACACCATGGTCAATGCCATGTGACCTGCTCCTTCCTATGTCATGAAGCAGTGCTGCTATCCTGACAAAATCTACATCAACGTTAATACCATTTGGTAGTATGTGATTTGCAATCCTAACTGCCTCTCTTGCAACTGTTTTTGAATGCTCAATAACATTCTCTGGAACGCCTTCTTCCCTGAGAATAAGAAGTGCTTCATCCTCTGTTATCATTTTTTCCCCTTTCTACGTGCCTTCTTCTTAGTTGTCTTCTTTTTCTTTGTGGTCTTCTTCTTTGCCTTCTTCTTAGTTGTTTTCTTTTTCTTCTTTGGTTTCAGTCGCTCTATTAGTTCCTCTATCTCCTTAATATCCTGCACAACTTCTTTGATTGCAGATTTGTTATCAATAATCCTTAATTCTCCACCACAATCAGGACACTTAAAATCATATTCAACAGCAAGCTCAAACGGCAACTTCTCGCATTTATTGTCACATTCATAGAATACATAACTAGATTCGTAATCCAACTTGTCCCTGAGTTCATCAAGTTTTTGTATAAGGTGGTTCCTAACGATCTCTGCTATCTTATCGCTCCTTGCATACCATGTATATGTATACCAATTTGTCTTTTGGTTCTTCTCCCTATCGTATGCAACAAGTCCTATATAGTGTAGTTGATTAAGAACAGAACGAACAGTATTGAGTTTCAGCTTTGTCCTCTCAGATATCTTCTCATCAATAACTGGCTTTTGGCATGCCTCTAATACAGCAACACCATTCTTGCCAACAATCTCTTCAAGAAACCTGCGGATTTGTCTGCTAGATATTTTAATTGCCATTGCTCATAATTTTGTTTAGAGAAGTATATTAAGATATTGTCAAGGGAATATGTTAAATATTTATATTATCTAATGCATAAAAATACTCTCTGTTGGGCCTGTAGCTCAGTCTGCTTTCGGTCATTAAGACTGAATGCCTGAAATGGCAGAGCACGAGGCTCTTAACCTCGGTGTCGCGGGTTCAAATCCCGTCAGGCCCTTATGCGCCTGTAGTCTAGTCTGGTTAGGACTCAAGCTTGCCAAACAAAAAGCCTCTGAGACACAGAGGAAGATGCAAAGAGCTTGCGGCCCGGGTTCAAATCCCGGCAGGCGCACTCTCTTTTTTATATTAGTTCTTTTTAACTAGTATCATATGAAAAATGTTGTTATTCTCCTGTTGCTGTTAGCAGGTATTTGTTCAGCACAGGGTTTCCAGGTGAGTAACGTAGGATATGCAAACATAACAATGGTGATCTCTGGTGAAGCTTCAAAAGACCAAATAGTTTATGTGCCAGCAACAGACTCCAGACAAACTGTTGAATTTCCAAAAGGATTAGATATAAAAAAGGACGAGTATGGGAATAATTACATCATAGTAAATGGTCCATATTCCTACACTTTTAAGATAAGAGTTAATGGGATGAGACCAATCATTACAAGGGACCAATCATTCCCAATAAGTGAGAAGAGGCTTGAGGAATACCTCAGGGACAGCAACTATGTTGTTGTTAGTGACCCTGACACACAGAAGTGGGCCAGAAGCATAACATCAAGATCAGGAAGTGTGCTTGAGGCAATGACAGACCTCATGCTCTGGGTTAATTCATACGCCACATACGACCAAAACTATGGCGGTTCTCTACTATCAAGCAAAGAGGTTTTGAAAACGAGAAAGGGATGGTGTGGAGAATTCTCAAATCTCTATACAGCAATGGCTCGCTATCTGAACATACCTACAAGGATAACCACTGGGATGATATATACTGGTTCAAGATGGGTGAGACATGGGTGGGCAGAGAGTTATGTGAATGGAGCATGGGTGCCAGTTGATGGAACATATGGTGAGATCGGCCATATAAACGCCCTCCACGTGAAATTATATTCTGCACCAACCTATCTATTCTACTTGCTCCCAGACACAGTAGAAAGAATAACAATAACTGACTTTGAGGTGGCACCATATGACCCACCCATAGAAGTGGAAGCAAATCTCTCCTCTGAAGTCGTTGCTCCAAGGAGTATATTTTATCTAAGGATGAATGTAACAAATAAAGGAAAGAGTATATTTATGCCAACATACTACGCACAAAAAACTGTTGGCATAGAACTTGTTGATGAATTCAGGAAAAGTGTTATACTGCACCCAAATGAAACAAAACAACTTGAGTGGAAATTTATAGCGCCGTTTGGAGAACGTGACAAGTACTATGTTATGCTTGGTGGTCCTGGTGTTGAGATGAAATTTCCGCTCATTGTTGATCCGAATGCAAAAGCAGAATTGGAGGAAGGATTTGATATCTCTGGAGTATTCAATCACATAGAAGGGAATGAGTTGGTCATAGAGTTCACAGTTGAAAACACAGGTAATAGAAATCTTAGAGACGTTGTAGTTAGTGTAATAACTGATAGACTTGGTACCCAGCAGAGAACAATTGAATTAAGAGTTGGTGAGAAAAAACATATGTCGTTCAAATATCCTGTGAGCGAGGGAGTATACTCATTTGAGATACGCGTGGAAAAAGACGGTAAAATAAAGAACAGTTTTGGCACTGCAATAGTGCCAAAAACAGAGGCAAAACCAGAGGAAAGTTTATTAAACTCAATAATTAAATATCTATACCTGAACGCGCCTACACTCTTCCTCATATTTGTAATTGGTGTGGCTGGTGTTGTCCTTCTGATATTATTTGTACCAACAATAGAGGGACCCAAAACGCCGTTTGGAGAAAAGGAGGAGTGGGAAAAACTATTAAAACTAGAAAAGAAAAAAGAAGAGCGGCCATAGTCTAGTCTGGTTAGGACAGTGGCCTTCCAAGCCACTGACCCGGGTTCAAATCCCGGTGGCCGCATATGTTGAGGCGGTAGCTCAGCCCGGGAGAGCGCCAGGCTGAAGACCTGGGTGTCGGGGGTTCGAATCCCTCCCGCCTCACTTCTTGTTCTCAAAAGATTATAGAAAACTTTAAATACCCAAAGGGTTTAATTTGGTTTAGTTCTTTTGTTGAACGTGCGGAACAAGAAATGGGAGGTGAATGTTGTGCCGGCAAGGAAGAAAAAGAAGACAACTAAGAAGAAGAAAGCAACAAAGAAGAAGACAAAGAAGAAGACCACAAAGAAAAAGAAGACAACTAAGAAGAAGAAAAGGAAGAAGTGAGAATCCTCATAAGCCGGTCGCATGAGTGACCGGCTGCTATTTATTTATGAGCATATACAACCCTGCCAGAAGTATTAATAACAGCAGAACAGCAAATGCCAGAAAAAGCGCCTTTTCCACTGTTTTCTCCTGTTTTTTCATCTTTTTCTCAACAGTGGTTGCAACAGCCCTACCCTGCTCCACATCCCTTCTTATGCTTGCGCCAAATTGTTTTGAGAGTATATCCTCATCTACATGGGTCTTCTTTTTACCCTTTTTGATGTTTGATATCTCCCTTGCAATCTCTTGCGCTGAATAGCCCTTGTCCATAAAGTATTGCATAATCTGAGATTCGCTTATTCCCTTATCCATGAACGTCCTAAGTGTTTCCTTATCGCTTTCATCCATCAAAACACCTATGTGCATTTGAATCCGTCTGGTAACGTGTTCTCGCTAGTTACTACATATGTTTTTCCCTTCTCAAAATTACCAACACAAACAATCTGTTTCTCCCATCCTGGGTATATCGTAACCTTTGGTGTGCATGTTGCTCCATCAACACTAAACTCTGATTCTGGTAATGTCGTACCCTCCATGTTCTTTATGCCAAGCACCACCTCATTATTAGAGCATGAGATAACTCTTACAGCAATGCCCCATTTCACTGTTGGTTTTGATATGTCCTGTAATGCTTGCCAAGCTGTTGGTCCAAACCATGCTACAACACTGATAATAATTCCCACCAGACAGATTATAAGTATGACCATGGGTAACGACGTATGGAACCTTCTCCTTTTCACCATTGGTATGACGATGTCTCTCTGCGGTATCTCCTCTTTTTTCTTCTTTGGCATATTTTTTATGGTCTCCTCTGCATTCAATATCTCTTCCTTTATCTCATTACGGGAATAGCCGAGAACCCTAAATATCTTTATGATCTTCTCATCTGGTTCTCCTCTTATCTTCATGTCAACAATACGTTTTCTGTCCTTTGGGTCCATATATCTAAAACTATGTGCTCTCTGTTTAAAAATATAACATTTTATATAAAGGCATGAATAATATATGGGGGTAACATGCTTGACATAAAAATGATAAGGGAGCACCCTGAGATTGTTTCCAATGACCTAAAAAAGAGGGGTCTCACTACAGAGCTACTTGACAAAGTTATTGATATGGACAAGAAATGGAGAGAGTACGTAAAAAAGAGGGATGAACTAAAACATAGAAAAAATGTTGTGACATCTGAAATTGCTGATATGAAAAAAAGGGGGGAAGATGCAACCAAAGAGATAAATGAGATGAAAGAAATAAACAGGAAGATTGAAGAGATTGATAAAAAAACAAAAGAACTGCTTAGAGAAAGGGATACATTGCTGATGAGGATCCCAAATATACTACATGATAGCGTGCCAATAGGTAGGGATGATAAGGATAACGTTGAGATCAGAAGATGGGGGAAGCCAAAACAATTCACATTTGAAGTAAGAAATCATGGAGAGCTTGCTGAGTCGCTTGGTGTTGGAGATTGGGAGCATGCAGCAAAAATCGCTGGCGCTGGTTTTGTGTACCTAAAAGGGGCGCTTGCTCTACTTGACCAGGCACTTATACAATTTGCCATTCATGAACTCATCAAGAAACACTACACCCCCGTCTTCCCTCCATTCATGATGAGGAGGAAACCCTATGAGGGTGTAACAGACCTAGAAGATTTTGAGAACGTTATGTACAAAATAGAGGATGAGGATTTGTACATGATCGCGACATCAGAGCATCCTTTGGTAGCAATGTTTATGAATGAAGTCATAGCAGAGGAATCACTACCAATAAAGATGTGTGGTATCTCAGCAAACTTCAGAAAGGAAATTGGTTCACATGGAGTTGACACAAAAGGGTTGTTTAGAATGCATCAGTTCAACAAGGTTGAACAGATTATTCTATCAAAACCAGAAGAGTCATGGGAATATCATGAAGAACTAATAAAAAACGCAGAGGAGATATTCCAAAAACTTGAACTTCCATATAGAGTAGTGAACGTCTGTACAGGGGATATAGGCACTGTTGCAGCTAAAAAATATGATTTAGAGGTGTGGTCGCCAAGACAGAATAGATATATTGAAGCGGTCTCTTGTTCTAACTGCACAGACTACCAAGCCAGAAGATTGAACATAAAGTATGGAAAGAGGGGTGGAGAAACAAACCTTGTCCATACATTGAACAGCACTGCTATAGCAACATCAAGGGCAATGGTCGCAATTCTTGAGAACTTCCAAAATGAGGATGGAACTGTAACCATACCTAAGGCATTAAGGCCGTATATGCATGGCATAGATGTGATAAAATGAAATTTGTTGTTTTGGGTTCTGGTGGTGCCATCCCTGCTCCTATCCCGTGCTGTTTCTCTGGTGAAAGTAGGTACTATAAAGAAAACATGATATACAGGACTGGTCCTTCTATTTACCTATATAATGCATCCGTGCTCTTTGATACCCCAGAGGAAATAAGATGGCAATTGAATAGAGAAAGCATTCGCTCACTAAAGCATCTCTTCTACACGCATTGGCATCCAGACCATACTGCTGGTATTAGGATTATTGAGCATGTTGGGAGAATCTCTAAAAGGCCCATTGATGTTTATATACCAAATGATGTTATGATAGATTTTGAAGCATTTGGTCTCACAAAACACTTGGCATATTTTGAAAAGAAGAAGTGGATGAAACTGAATATTATCAAAGACAGGGAACCGATAAAGATTGATGGTATTACCATAACACCATTAAATCTCTACAGGAATGACAGGACAAGATATGCATATAAAGTATCCCAAAGGAAAAAGAGTATTGTTTATGCTCCATGCAGCACATACCAAATGAAAGTTGATAAGCTCTATGACGATCTTGACGTCATGCTCTTAGAATGTGGATTTTATGGAAACAGAGAAAAATTGAAGAAAAAGTATCCCTGGGTTTTGGACCACATAAGTCTGGGGGAGAGCATAGAACTACTTAACAGGATAAAGGCGAAAAGGAGCATACTCACTCACATAGAGGGGATAAAGCCAGGACCAACAACAAAACAGTTGCAGGATGCAGTAAAAGGCACGAACATTGAGATAGCATATGATGGCATGAAAATAACATTATAATGCTAAAACAACAGTTACAACCAAACTCAAATTCCGTATTGGAACAACAATTGCTGCTTTGCCTTTTGATAATGCTGTAACAAATGCAATAAATGAGATTGTTGCTGTCATTGCTGAAATACCTGCGTATATAATGCCTTCGGTTGTTATGGTTTTTTCTGACATGAAAAA
>JAGGYF010000006.1 GCA_021162685.1 Candidatus Iainarchaeum sp.
GATATTAAGAAGAGGTGCGTGCTATGCCAAAACTGAGGGCACGGGAAATACCTAAAAAGTATATGTCCCATCTGGATAAATACCGAAAGACAGGAAAACCATTTCTTCACGAACTGGTGGACAAGGTTGATCGTAACACTCTAGTAGCATTGGGGAGAGCAGCTCGGAGAATTGATGAGCTAAAGATACAAGAATATTTTGCAGGCCAAGGTCTAGAGATTGATTTACAAAGAAAGGAATCAATTCCAGAGCCAGATTTTAGCACTCTAAAGGACGTGTTTAAAGAAGTAAAGGAGAAGGCAGAGGGCGCACCCGTCTTTATGATATCCGATAAAGAAGAAATACCTCATCTCCAAGTTTTGGACGAATTTAAAGCATATGAAAAGAAACCAAAACCAGAACTCTGCGAGGAGCTCATCAAGTCTGGAAGATGGATAGGAGGCCATGAGCTAGGTCAGCTATTGAACACTGCAGAACGCCTTAAACGTGAAGAAGAAAAAGATTTAGATCCAGAGTTTAAGGAAGAGCTCAGAAGAACAAGAGAAATCGTTGAGAGATATATGTTACATGCACTCAAATACGAGTTCAGTGATATGGATTATATGAACTTTTTATCTAATTTTCTCAGCCAAGTTAAAAAGCTGCATAAGTACATAGAGAAAAAGCAGTAATTATTCTAAAGCCCAATACGTTTAAATAACTCGGAAGCCATTATACAACAAATGAAAGGCCAATCACCAATTGTAGAGTTTGCGTTGCTAGTTCTTATCACGTCTATAGTGGCAACAACGTTCTACCTCTTCTATTGGTCTGCGCCAGAACAAGCAGCGAGAACACTCAAACTTAAGCAGCATGAAAATGTTCAAACAATCTCATCCATGCTTCTACTTTATGCACCAGCAGTTGTTGGAGTAGGTAAACCCTACCGTGCTACTGTATACAATATAGGTGCCTCACCCATACCGCACCCCAGAGCATTATTAGTTAAAACAAATGGGACAACATACTCCTTTTCTTTGTATGATGATAACGGAAAAGAGGTTGCCTCATTACTTCCTAACACAGTTGCATTTGTAGAGATTTCTCCACTACCAGAGGAAGGAGACACACTCATTGTGGGAAGAGGATCGGTGATGACTAGCTATACATACACATCAGATGTGCTTTTTATATCAACTGTGGAACCAGAGGAAAGCCAATTGAAACACAAAGATTTCGCAACCATAAGGGTAAATAAAACATATTGCCTGCCAGAAAACACGTTTACGTTTGTGGTTGGCATAGAAAACAGCAGCATAACCTCGTTCTACTTGGATGCATATCTCTGGACAGTAGACCAGGTTAGTTATGTGAAAATCACAGATGGCACACACAACATATATGATACTGTCTCAGACCCAGTTCATGTAACATATGACATCTCAAATTTTGAGTACTCCAATGGCATCATCACAATATGTGTTGTAAATACAGATGGGGACCCCATTGAAATTGATTATATGAATGTGATTGCTGTTTTCAACAAAAACGAATCCGTTTTAGACAACCTTGCACCAACAGCAAGCAATGGCTCACCAACAGGCACAATAAACGATGACACCCCTCTCTTAGGAGTAATGACAGATGAGAACGCATTATGCAAAGGAACCATTGATAAAGACGAAACATATGACCAAATGGATTTCACATTCTCAGGGACCGCATTAACACACAGCTATCAGGTACAAACACCCTTGGCTTTAGGCTCACACACGGTTTATGTAAGATGTAAGGACTACTACGATAATGTAATGCAGAATAGTTATTCATGGAGTTTTGATATACAAACATGATCTCCCCACAAATGTTTAAATAAATGCAATGCAATATTACATTATGCTTTACCTCTCTACAAAAGGGCAGTCCAACATAGTTAGTTACGTAATGCTTATTGCAATTGGTGCTATTGTTGCAGTCTCCTTCTATTACATATATGCTGCATCATCAAGCGAGATATACTCCAAAACATATGTACAACGGAGAACAGAGCTTGAACGAATCAGTTCGTCACTTGCGTTGTACCTCCCAAGTGTTATAAAGGAAGGAACAGATTACTATGGAGTGATGTATAACAGCGGAAACCTCTTCAGTGATGAGGTAACTGTTTCCATAATACGAGCAAACGGCACTCAATCACAGCTTCAAGTTGTGAATGAACAATGGGATGTAATAACCAAATTGCCAAAATATGGTGTAGGTTTTTTCAAGATAGACCCCATACCTCAACCTGGCGACATAGTATACGCAGGAGCACAAAATGTTTTTACGTTCTACACCTTCAATGAGGATATCCTTTTCGTTAGAGATGTTGCTCCGAATTCACCAGCACTTTCATACCTTGACAATACAAATGTTTCTGTGTCAATAAATGAGTGCACACCAGATAATACATTCACATGGCCGGTTGGTATTCCAGCAGAGAACATCAAGTCTATGTACTTAGATGGATATGTAAACACAGATGGAAATATAAGCTATTTTGTGATTGAGAGCAACAACAAAACAGTATATGATACAGTTTCCGAGCCAACACATGTAGTATATGACGCAACAAACTTCAATTACACCGATGGGGTTCTTAGTGCATGCATCAAGAAGGCAGAGAGAGACACATTGCTGATAGATTACATGCATGTCATTGTTGTCTTCCATGGAAACGAATCCGTTTTAGACAACGTTGCACCAACAGCAAGCAATGGCTCACCAACAGGCACAATAAACGATGACACCCCTCTCTTAGGAGTAATGACAGATGAGAACGCATTATGCAAAGGAAGCATAGACACAGACGAAACATATGACCAAATGGATTTCACATTCTCAGGGACTGCATTAACACACAGCTATCAGGTACAAACACCCTTGGCTTTAGGCTCACACACGGTTTATGTAAGATGTAAGGACTACTACGATAATGTAATGCAGAATAGTTATTCATGGAGTTTTACTGTAAATACAACTGTTCCGGATTATACCCCTCCAGATATTGTTCTGCTCAGTCCAGAGAATAAAACCTACAATTCAACAACAATTGATTTAATCTACACTGTAAACGAGCCAACAGACTGGTGCGGCTATTCACTAAATAATGGCGCGAATGTCACAGTTACAGGCAACACCACATTTACAGCAAGTACAGGGTCAAACGATATCATTTTATACTGTAATGATTCATCAGGAAATATCGGATATGAGGAGCAATGGTTTTCTGTGCAAACATATGAACATGCAGAATCAACCCCATATTATAGTTTTGAAGATGATGGGAATTGGTGGAGCAGTTCTGTAACAAGCAGTATAGATGGGAACTATCTTACTGCGGATGATTATTGGTATGAGCTGCCGGACTGGGTGCAGTTCTATTTCCCTGATATGTCCATACCTAGCAATGCGCAGATACAAGAAGTACGTTTTACATTTTACCACAAAGAGTATATATCTGGCGATCAGCACATTACAGATGATTACAGACATATGATATATTGCTATGATGGAAGCAACTGGCAATCTATAGAGACCTATCCTGTCAATACAACAGACTGGGTAAACTTTACGACAAGTGATTTTAAAGCACTGTGTGTTTCAACACCACAACAAGCGAACAACATAAAGATAAAGGTGACATACGACCCTGCGTCCCAAGTAGGCAGTTACCAATACGTTGATTGGGCACATGTTGATGTTTACTATACATTGGGATAAAGGTGATCGCATGAAAACAACCCTTTTCTTGGCCGCTCCCCCGGCAATTCTTTGGAATTGCCAGGTCCCCTTCGGGTCGCTAAGAAAAGCGTTCCCCCGGCAATTGCCTTGCAATCGCCAGGTGGTGGAAAAGAACTCCATATTCCTATTCAAGAGGTGATAACATGAGAAAAGGACAATCAAATATCATCATTTTCCCCATCTTGATAATGATAATTGTAGCAGCATGGTTCCTCTCAACGACTTCAATTTTTACTTTAACAACAGAGAGCCATGCAGCATTTGTTGAGATGAGCGAACGACAGAAGGCCTTTATGGATGCGTCCATAGAGCATGACCAACTGCCTACACCTGTTTCAAATGAAGGAATTGTAGAGAACACGGGATTGGTTGCGCTAACAGATGTGATTGCATATCACATATCAAATCAAATCAATAAAACAACACTCTCGCCAATATTTTTCCAGGGAGATACGCTTGATTATTTCTTGGACAACCCAGAGTACGGCGACATACTAATCGTTAAATCAAGGGAGAGTTTCTGGGGTACAACAATTGTACCAAGAGTGAGGTATGCAAATGCAGCACTGCGTATTGGAACGTTCGCTGGCGAGAACCAAGCAGTGATAGAAACTGCTAGCAGCGTTCCTACGTCCACATACTACCTTGTTGGAAACCTTAATCAAGACCTTGAAAACGCACTTGAGGAAGCAAACGATTCAATATACTATACACTTGCAAAGAACAAACAAGCAGAACTCTGGTGGGATGTTGGGGATGAATGTTTGGCTCTTGCAATACAACTTCAATTGAATGCATTGAATAATGGGACAAGCACAAGAACTGTAGATATACAACCCTGGAATGGGAACGACTTCACTACAGTATATGAGTGCACGTATCCTGTTGGGTATACAGAGTGTTATACACCAGATCTGTCTGGGGATATGGTCCAGGATGGGACCATATTTAAAATAAGAATAATGACAAGTGGAACCGACGTTTGGTTTGATTACGCACGATTAAGAGCGAAGTGTGTGAAATGAGGATGGATATTGCTTTAAACAAGATTTGCGGCTCTCTTCTGTCGCTTTCTTTAGCAGAAGCCATGAAAAAGGAATTTCCAGAGCCGGATACACAAGTCTTGATAACAGGACCAGAAGCAGATGATCTAGTGAAAGACCTCTCCTTTCTTTCAAAAGAGCATCTATTTGAGATCAAATCAAAGAAAAACCCCATGGATATAAACGAAAATGCGAAATATGACCTAATAATATGCTTACAATGTTTAGAGCATACTAAAAGTCTGGAAATAATAAAGATTGACAAGAAGTTGTACTATCTTTCGCAAGGGCAGATGGTTCCTCTCACAAAATCACAGGTAGAAGAGGCAAAACAGTTCATGAAACAGATGAAAATAAAAATGAAGGAAGGAGAACCAGTTGTTTTACAAATACACCTTAAAAAAGTTGTTTCTAAGATAAAAAACGCGTTAAAACCAGGGGGAGCATGTTGGTTTATAGGTTTCATGGACGCTGACGAATTATCTACGTTCATGAGGCAGAACGGTTTTAATACAAAAAAAGAACATTTTTCCAGGTTCTTATCCAAAACAGAGGCAGGGAGGATGAGGGTGCTAAATGCAAACATCTTTTTCGCCCATTCTCCCCATCCTGCTGTTGAAAAAGACGCATTAGACATAATTAAACGTTTTTCTGGGGAAGGAAGGATAATTCCTTTCTTAAAACTACAAAAGCATATAACTAAGACAGAATTTGAGATTATAGAGCCGTATATATCTTTATTTCATAATGTCTTCTCAGATTGGTCTGATTTTATGAAAAACGTTATATTTACCGCTAAAAAGTTGTATAACGACTTGACAGACAAGGAAAAGATTTATACGATATATTCTACTGTTTGTATCCTTTCGGGAATACCA
>JAGGYF010000004.1 GCA_021162685.1 Candidatus Iainarchaeum sp.
ATATCCAACTAGATCACCATGACCTCAGCGCCAACATCCAATCCCTTAAGTTTCTTGTCAAATACAATTACCCTATCAATCTCCTCTCTGGCACAGATAACTTTCACCTTCTCTTCAAGCTTCCCCCATTCCTCATAACTTTTTACAGGTATGCCTAATCTATGTACTACCTCTTTTATCTCCTCAACGTTTTTTTCCATGCTTTTCATTAACTCTGCGAAATCAGCAGCAGGCAAGCTCAACCGCTCTCTATCTATAATGTGGGCTATAACTACTTTTCCCACTCCAGAAAACAACTTAACAGGAATCTTTTTGTATCTGTCCGTGAGCAATACCAACACATTATGCAAGTGCATACAACTCCTTCCTTTTTTCTATTATATCTCCACTTTCCCTTAGTATTTCCACTACTGCCTTGCATAGCCCCTTCTCTACTCCGCACCTCTCTGCTAGCTCATCTAATGTTAATTCTCCGCTCTCTAATGCTGCAATCAAACAACTACCAACATCATCAACAACATCCTTTGTAGCAACATAAAACTTCTTGTCAAACCCTCTCACGGTTACAACTTCTCCTCTTGCAATCTCACTCTCAAGCTGCGTTAGTACGTTCTTTGCCTCATTAAAATCTGTTATGATCATATACTTCTTCTTTCCCATGTACTTTTCAATCAAATTTTTTCTCTTCTCTTTTTTTGGTTCAATCACATACTGATAATAATCTCTAGAAATTGAGTAGACACCATGCCCCTTGTACTTTCCTCCTTCATAGAATAATACAACCTGTCTTTTAAGAAGACCATCAAGTATTTTCAGTTCATCACTACTCAAAACGCTTGCTACCTTCCCCTTTGTTCTCTCAGCAAACTTTATCCTGTTTATCTTTTTTAGTATTTCAATCTCCTTTTGTGTAAGTGTCTTCTTCCTTATCACTATTGCATTCTCTTTAACCTCAAAATCAACATCCTCTCCCTCTTTAAATCCTGCGTCCTTCGCGATATTTTCTGGAATCTTTACAATGTATCCCTTCTCAATTTTCGCCATGCTTTTTTAGTGAATCCTACATTATTTAATTATATACCCTTACACATAATCCAACTGATGAAAGCAGACATCTGTATCCGATGCAAGGGCCTAAAGATGCTCTGTGGAAAACCGAAATGTCCCAGACTGGAGAGAGCAGCAGCAATGCAGAAGTTGAAGCAGAAGATAGGCAGAGAAATTGAGGGTATTGCCCCAACAGTTTTCGTGGGAAGTGTTGGTTACCCCAAGGTACTTACTGGTCCTATGGTATCCCCATTTGAAAAAGAGTATTTGGACACACCTGAGAAGTGGTATGGTACTCCATTGGAGCAGATTGTTGAGATGCGATATCTGTTGATAAGGGCAAAGAAACCATTAAGGGTGTCATCTGCCAAGAACCCTTCAAGAGAGCTCCAGGAGATGCAGGATATCGCAATGAGTATGAAAGAAGTGGATACAGAAGCCCAGTTCTATAGGGAGCCAAGGATTGATACATCTTTTAGTTCTGTTACGCCACCGTGGGGAAGCAGTGCATACGTAAAGCAGTTCAGGGTTGCAGAAAATCCAAAAATTCCGAGGAAGGTTGATTCCATAGTTTCTGATGAATTAAAAGCGAACGAGCAAATCCTCATGCTCTACGAGAGGGTTCCAGTTTCTCAGGTTTCAAAAATACTCTCTGTTGGATTACTAGGTATTGATAAAAAGCTAGTTCCAACAAAATGGAGCATTACTGCAACAGATGACGCAATAGGTAAGGCGCTTATAGAACAAGTGAAGGAATACGATGAAATAAACGATTACCAGATATTCACCTCTACCTATCTTGGTAATCATTTTGAGATTCTTTTGGCGCCTGGCAAATGGTGTTTTGAGAATATTGAGTGTTACATACCCGGAAATATCTGGCTTGACAAAGACCAAGATATCCAATTCATAAAGGACTGGGAGCCATATGAGGGTAGAAAAACGTATGCGGATAACGTTACGGGTGCATACTATGCTGCACGTCTTGCAGTGTTGGAACATCTGAAAAAGATAAAAAGGCAGGCATCTGCAATTGTTTTAAGGGAGATTACACCAGAATATTGGACACCAGTTGGCGTTTGGCAGATACGTGAGAATGTGAGGGCTGCAATGCGAACAAAACCCCTGAAACTAAAAACACTAGATGAAGCACTAGTTGAACTTTCAAAACGCATGCACACAAAAAACAAATGGGAAAAGCACTCTGAACTGCTTTCACGTTTCAGAAGCAGGGAGATTATGCGAAAGTATTTTATGTAAGTACTCTTATCTATTGAGAGGGTGTGCATATGGGAAAAGCCCAGGGTTCCTTGGAATACCTTCTTGTCTTTGTAGGCATACTCGTTATTGCTACTATTGTTGTTATCGTGGCAAACTATGCTGTAGGGTCTCCAAAAGAGCAGAGCACTGTAAATATTGATACGTATGGATTTGCTGTGAAGGGATACAAACTTGTTGGATATACTACACCATTTAATCCAGAAGACCCTGCAACAGCACCAACAATCCAGAAGGATAACACTACATGGAGTTTTGGTGGAATTGTGGGAGCGCCAGAAGGGGAGTTTATGGGAACCCTCCACGATGCACAGGGCAATGAATATCCTGTTTACGGATCAAGCGGTGGGGGTAACTACGTTATTGTAGTGCCTGGTGCAGAGGCACAAGAACCCGTTTTAATAAAAGAATGTTCTGGGATGATAGGTTTTCTTAATAATGATTTCACAGAAACAATCACTATGTTGAAACCTGTTTCAAACCTTAAAGTGATATCGATTGTCTTTGGTTCAAATATGCCCGAATCAGGAACAAAAGACGTCACAGTCATTTTTGAGAGGAGAAGTGCAGATGGAACCATCCTTGAGGCACAGACAATAACTTCCACTTGCAAGAGTCAACAATGGTGCGACTTTGAATTAAATCCTCCCATGAGCTTCAACAAGGGAGAAAAGTTGTTTATGGATATCATTACGTACGTTGGACCAATGCAGCATGGAAATTGTGATGATTCTAATTTCTCTATAAAAACAACGCTATATAGCACATCTTTTGATGTTTATGACTGGATGATACGCTTATACGCAATCCAATAGAAGCAGGTTGAGTCAAGTTTGTGGGTCTTGAGAACCCAAACACCTTCTAAGCAACATTTGTGAGTTGGTATCTACCCTATGCTTCTGTTTGTTCCATGATAACCCACAGCATTCCGCTGCTTGAAATGTACAAAACATCTTTTGTAGCGGCATGATATGACATTCTAAACCCCAGGATATCTTCGCAGGCCTATGGCTCTGCAAACGCTGGGACCAACCATTTAACTCAATTTAAGAATAAGAAAGGCAGGTCCAAATAGTTGACTTCACCATAGAAGCACAACCCTTTTAAAACTAAAATGCAATAATCTTAGTATGCAGGAACTTTATAAGCGATTAGCAGAACATAAGTCCAGAGCAGAAGGACTTCATGGCAGGTCTCTGCAACTTGTTGAAAGGGCGAGAGCGCTTCACGAATTAAATCCAGACATAGGCCACACAAAGGACAAGATAGAGGCACTCCACAATGGCCTCACTGATTATTTCAACCGGGCGTTAAACCTTATGAATAATCATCTAGCAAACAAAGACCAGGAAAAATTTGAGATGGCTGAAAGAGGATTCAATAAGCAGATGGAGCAATACGAGAACAAAATAAACTTTTTTGAGAACGTTATCAATAAGATGTCAGATCTGTTGATTCCTAAGCATGCGAAGAGGGCAGAAGAACTCTATAACAACGGCGAGTTTGAGGAGGCAGAGCGAATTCTGAAACATCTTGAAACGGCGAATCCAAAACACGATGCAGTTTCTAGGCTAAAGCAAGTAATGAAACAATCAGAAGAAGAACACCTGTTATCAGAGTTAGAAGGACTTGCAAAAGGTATTCCTTCAGAGGATGAACTATTGCTTAGAAAATTTGACATTGAGTTATGGGAACTAAATGGTTTAGAACTGCCCACAGATGTAAAACAACGTATCTTATACTCAGACAAAGAAACATTTGAGAAAATAAAGCAAATTGCACATGAGGAAAAGAATCCAGAAATATTACTAAGGAAGATTAGGGAGATGATTTCTTGATTATGCTTTTTAATGTTTCAAGCAGTTCTCCTATCTCTCGTTCATCTCGGGGGTCTAAAGCAAATTCCTTGTACCTTTCTGCTTTTTTCGTACGCATCTTTCATGTGTTCTATTGCTTCTTCTGTGTTTCCTCTGTGGTATTGTGCAATGCCTCGTAGTGCAAGAAGATCGGAAAAGATACGTGGATTTTCCTTATGTTTTCTTATAAGATTATCAAGATCCAATAGTGCTATCCTCAACTCCTCTTCTTTTTCATCACCTTTTTTCAAATCTTCTCCTTAATCCCGCGTATCTCATCAAGAGGATACGCTGCTTCTCGGATTTTTCTATCACTTGCGTTTTCTGGTAGGTCTATCCGAAACTTTCTGAATTGCAGCTCTACAATTTCATTAAGCTTGTCTGCATCTATTGCTATTGCTCTCTGTGGCACTCCGATAGCCGTTTTTTCTTTCTTTTGTGGAATAGGGCGTCTTACCTTTTTCTCTGCTTTTTGCCCCTTCCTTTCTATCTTTGCAATAAGGTGCCTTGGTACTTCTTTTGGCATGTTCTAATTTAGAATTGCAGAATTTTTAAATATACCTTTTTATATCCCTCCTCCCTCTAACTACGCATGCAAAAGGCAATCTCACCCATAGTCTCCGTAGCAGCGTCTTGGGGGACACCTGCGGTTTCCCCCGAAACCCTGGGATTCATCCCCTTTCCCTTCAATGGTTTTCTAATAGTGTGGCTTTATGCCACACTACGAACGACCATATGTAATTTGGTCAGAGCGTCCTTTATGGGGGGCACATCCCTCCCCTGCGCAATGCGAAGCGCAGAGCATACAGAAGGATATACTCCCTTGCTTCGCTTTGCGTACCCTGGGAAGCCACACCCCCCCTGGAAAAAGAGCAGAGCAATCTCTCCCATAGTCTCTGTTGTCCTGCTCATAGCAATCGCAACAATAGCAGCAGTTGGCCTCTACTTCTGGGTTGGAGGTTACGCAACAAAACAACCAACCACAGAAACACCCATAAGCATATACGCAATACC
>JAGGYF010000020.1 GCA_021162685.1 Candidatus Iainarchaeum sp.
CGAGATTCACAGCCACGCTGATATATGACGATGGAAGGACAAAGAACGATTCTGAAAGCACAGTAGTTACGTACTCAACGCCACCACAGTTGCCTGTGCAGAAACCAAGGAAAATTGTGCTGAAAGCACCGATAAAGATTGTGATATAAATACAAAACTCATGTAGATCCTTTATAGATGTTCTTCCTGTGCCCTATCTTCTGAACAAAAATAACCTTTTTCTCATGGAGGAGCAGCGCCAACCCCCTGTAGTCACCCACACGGAGTTTATAATCGTCACATCCAACCAGTCTAGTGAAGTAGTGGTTTGGATTCTTGGCAGCCTGTTCCAGCTTCTTGATGATCCTTTTTACTGTTCTGTTTTCAAGGCTGGATAGGTCCCTGAACGCCTCCTCTGACAACTCAATGCTCCACACGCAGCTACAACCCCAACGCCTTTTTTGCTTCAGATAGTGGCACTTTTCTTCCTGTTTTCAATTCAATTCTGGCGTTCAGCAGACCAACGCGGAACTCGTCTGCATATTTACCTTCCTCATCCCCTTCAGGAACCAGCTCAAGAAGCTTGTTGATTACGTCATCATAGGTTTCCCTAGGACTACTCTTCAGCCTAGCAAGGCTTTGTCTGGTTTTTGGGAGTATTTGTATGCTTGTGTAGTTCACCATAGAATCACTATATAGTTATTATAGATACTTATATAAAAAGGTTTTCTCTCCTGGGTACTGTCAAATTAATGGTGATAGAGGCGTTAGACTCTGTGAGGGTACCGGGAAATGAGCACCTCAGGAGGTAATAAAATGGTGGTACAGACTGATTTAATAGCTACTGCCATCATCTGCACGATATTGAAGTGGTTGTCTCATGGATAATTAGGGATTAAAGTCGCAAAGCCGCTGGGAAACAAATACCATGCTGCATAGAAAAAGACAATGCTCAGAACTAGTACCAGTCTGAAAAGAAATGTGTGGAGAAAAACCATTGCATTAAATCCAAACCAAACACCACCAGCAAGTGTTAAAGCGATCCGTAGTGCATTTACTACAAAAACGAAGATGATAGACAAAAAGACACCTATGGCTC
Source organism: Candidatus Iainarchaeum sp. (assembly GCA_021162685.1). Lineage (GTDB taxonomy): Archaea > B1Sed10-29 > B1Sed10-29 > WALL01 > WALL01 > JAGGYF01. Next base: position 1,079 of record JAGGYF010000020.1, read on the forward strand.
TCTGCCTTAATGTCCTGTCCATCGTGAAGAGGATTGCTGAGACAAGAATTGCTAGTTCTATATCCCCTACACATAGAGGAACAATCTGTGCATTAAACATGTTCGCTGTAACAATAGGTATATCTCCAAAGGTTGCAGTGCTATGTATACCAAGAATGTTCAGAACAAAAGAAGCAGATATTGCAGTGATCTGTTGCATGTAATACATAACAAAGGGGTATATGCCATAGTATATAATAGAAGAACCAACACAAATGCCAAGAATGAACAGGATGGCCTTAATAAGCGTGTTTCTGACTGGCATACATATTTATAAAACAATTGTGTTTAAGAGGATATTGGATAGTGTTTAGAATGGCTGAGATAAAGTCAAATTATACAGTAAAGACAGAATCCGGCACAAAATACCTCATAATAGATTGCAGAGGTAGTGTGTATGGTGCAAGTATCGCTGATTATCCACAACGAATGGCAGAGGTAATAGAGCTATTAACAAAAGTGGATGTTGATGAGATTGTTCTTGCAGAGGTTTATGAAAGGGTTTATGATAGGAATCAAACAAAGATGTTGAAAGAGATCGCAAACCTTGTCCAACAGTTTAGAGTAAAGGGGGTCTGGGCTTCATCATTCCTTGGAGGAGAAGAGTGCAGAGATTACCTCCCAGCAAGACATGATGTTGTTGTAAGTATTGCTTCTGACCTACTGAGAACTGATCCTATACGGGCTTACATAAAGGTTCTGGAAGTGATAAAAGCAGAAAAAGAAAAATTCTCAAGCTATCCGCCATCAGTGCAGGAATGTACTAAAGTCTATCTATCAACATTGGATTATATACGCGCAAGTTTAGAAAGCACGGAACTCATACAGCGATTGAAGAATTATATAAGGCAGTTGAAAAGGCTTCCAGAAGGAAGAGGTTTCTACCACACAGTATTTGAGGCACAACTAAAACCATCATTCATTGGTTCAAGGTTATTGTTCCAGGTGCCAGAACAAATAGAGCTCATTGACCAATATGAAGTTAAAGGGACACAGGTGAGTATATACAGACATCCTGAAAGGATTGATTATCTGTACTACCTAAACCCTCCTGAGTATTCACTGAGTCCAGATCAATACTTCCTGATAATGAAAACAAAGGAGATTGTTTCTACATATCATCCAGAAGGTTTAGAGCTAACAGAATTTGCGCAGTCGGAAGAATACTTCAAAAACATATACAAAACCACAATTGCAGACCTAGCAAGGAGGAATAACATACAGATAACTGAAAAGGAGATTGAGGGGCTGAGCGAAATTGTTGCTAGGTATACCATTGGTTTAGGCATGATGAGTCTACTGTTGTCTGATGAACGATTGACAGATGTATATCTGGATGCCCCATTGGGATTAAAACCAGTACATGTCGTACACTCAGATTATGGTCCATGTGAAACAAATGTCTTGTTCTCGCAACAGGAAGCAGAACAGATTGTATCAAAGTTCAGGAGCATATCCGGAAGACCATTTGATGAGGCGCACTCTGTTTTGGACATGGATTTACATAGATACCACACAAGGGTATGTACTATTGGAAAGCCATTGAGTCCAGATGGTATTGCATTTGCATTGAGGTTACATAAAGGAACACCTTGGACACTACCACAATTTATTAATGTAAAGATGGTCAGTCCTGAGCTGGCTGGATTGCTATCCTTCCTCATAGATGCACAGGCATCATCCTTAATCGTTGGTTCAAGAGGTGCTGGGAAAACATCACTTATGCAGTCTCTCATGCTAGAGATCTTACCTTCCCTTAGAATCATAACAATTGAGGACACATTGGAGATCCCAGTTGAATTTATGAGAAAGATTGGCTTCAAGATCGTTAGGTTGAAAACAAGGTCTGCGATCTCTGTTGGAGCAATAACCTCAGAGGTTAGCCCAGAGGACGCTTTGAGAACTGCATTGCGTTTGGGTGATTCCTGCCTCATTGTTGGAGAAGTTAGGTCACACGAAGCACTGGTATTGTATGAAGCGATGAGAATCGGAGCAGTTGGAAACGTAGTCATGGGTACAATCCACGGAGAAAGCGCATATTCAATCTGGGATAGAGTTGTACATGACCTTGGTGTTCCAAATACCTCATTTAAGGCTACAGATATGTGTATTGTTGCCGCACCAATACGATTCAAGGGGTCCTTGAAAAAGCACAGAAGGGTTGTAGAAGTAACAGAGGTTGGCAAGCACTGGTATGAGGACCCTGGAAGGGAGAAAGGCGGGTTTATCAACCTTGTCACATATGATGCAAAAACAGATGACTGGACAATAAACAAGGATGCCATATTCAATGAATCAGAATTCTTCAAAAAACTCACAAAAACACGAGGATTAGATATAGAAGATTTCTGGGTTGACATCATACACAGAGGGGAATCAAAGAAATACATAACAGACATGGCTAATAAGTTTGGTATCCCAGAGCTTATGGAATCAAACTATTCAGTAAGGGCAAACAACCAATACCTCTTGATACAGGAGAGGCAGAGGGAGGAGATCGGGGGGGTTGATCATCCAAAGGCACTTGAAGAATGGAAGAAGTGGATGAACGACGTTTTGATAAAAGAGTGCTTGTCAAGGAGGAAGGCGCGTGAAAGAGCAGCAAAGTAGGTCTATATATGATCTGCTCTACGGTGCTGTGAAGAAAAAGAAGAAAAAGAAGAAGGCAAAGGAGCATTGGTATATCAGGTTTTGTAGATGGGCTGGAAAGATAATTGGAAAATCCGCAAAAAAAGAGCTCAGTGAGAACTACCAGGTTGCACTTGCGTTTCTGGGCTGGAAGTTGAAACCAGAGGAGATAAACGCTGCTCCTCTTGTTGTAATGTATATTGGGATGATCCTCTCATTCCTGAATGCTTTTCTTAATTACTACTTCAGTACATTTGTAAGAGGAAAACTCATCATGCTTGGCAATGAAACATTCCTCTTAGGGAGAGGGGGATTGCTCTTTGGTCATCCACTATTTCCACTGGGCTTAGACCTCATATGGTACCTAGGTCCATTTGTCATCACATTACTTGCAATGTATTACATCCAAACATATCCTATGAAGGCAGTTGAGAAGGAGCGCATAAAATCACTGACATTCATCCCTGAGGTTGTCAATTACTTGGTAATGGCAATGAAGGTAAACCCAAACCTTGAAAGAGCAATAACATTTGCAGCAGAACATGGCCACGGGAAGATTGCGGATGACTTTAAAGAGTTAAAGTACAAGATGCAGATAGGAGAATTCAAAACAGTAGAGGAAGCATTAGACCATCTAGCATGGAAATGGGGCAAGTACTCTGATGAGTTCAAACACGCATTAATGATGATAAGGGGTTCTGTGATAGAGCCTGATGAAACAAAGAGGGCATTGCTTCTGGACAGAGCCATTGCTGATGTATTGGAAGGAGTAAAAGAAAAGATGGACATGTATTCCAGGGCGATGCGCCAGCCATCTATATACCTCTACTACTTTGGTGTGCTGCTCCCATTGCTCCTGATTATTGTTATCCCTGTTGGTGCAATGATGGGAGGAGAATCCATTGGTTTTCTTGGCTCGTTCTGGACATTACTATTCATATACAACATAGGCATACCTATTGCTACATTCCTCTTGGCTAAGAGCATACTTGAAAAAAGGCCACCAACAAGACCGATGCCAGAGATACCTGATGACATGCCTGGCTTGCCGAAAAGAGGGTGGTTTAAGATTGGTAAATACCAGTTGCCTGTTCTCTTTGTGTGCATTATAATCCTCGCTGCTTTTGTCGCTGGTGGGTATTTCCTCAATGAGACATTGAATCCCAAACCGCCTTCATATGCAATGGGTGTCAAAGGCTACATTCCAATACTGTTCTATGCAGGTATTGTTGTTGGTTTAGTCTCTGCCATAAGCTTCCATATATGGGCTAACAACAAAGACAAAAGAAAGGTGCAGATGGAACTGGTTGACATAGAAAACCAATTCCAAGATACACTATATGTCATTGCATCAAGATTAGCAGAGGGGAGACCCATAGAGGATGCGCTGAAACATGCTGCCGAATTTTTACCAGATAATCCTGCTACAAAACGTATATTCAAACCAACACTACAAAACATCGCAATGATGGGGATGACAGTAAAAACTGCACTCTTTGATGAGGCGTATGGCTCATTACGTTACGTTCCATCAGACTTTATAAGAACAACAATGCGTATTGTGGTTGATTCGTTAACATTGGGTGTTCAAACTGCCGCGCGTTCTCTTATGTCATTAAGCTTACAACTAAGGGACACACAGAAGGTTGAGAAAGCACTCAAATCCATGCTTGAAGACATAACAAATATGATGAGCACAATGAGCATATTCATCGCTCCTGTTGTGTTAGGTATAACAATAGCACTGCAACAGATCATAATGGGTGCGATGAAGTCAATGGCAGAGGCAGGAATTGGAGAACTTGGAAAGAAAGGCGCAACTGGTCCACTTAGTGCATTTAGTATGCCAAGCATAGGTGACCCAAAGGTATTGGAACATGCAGCAACACAGGGAGAACTACTTTTTATCATATCCATATACATGATTGAGATTGTTTGTATTTTGATGTATTTTGCAAGCCATGTAAATGAGGGTGACAACAAACTGGCATTTAGAATGGCAATTGCTAAGGCATTACCTCTAGCAATGACTATTTTCTTTGGTGTTACCTTCTTGGCAATGAAGATGACTGCCATATAAAGGGGGCACCTCTCGGTTCCCCCTTTCATCCTATCCCCCTCCAAGTGCTACGCATTTTTAAACATAAATGAACTAATGCATTACTATGCAGAAAAAAGGGTTCGCAGTGTTTACACCAATGGTTGGCACGCTTGTCATCATAATCACTATACTCATTGTATCCTCTATTATACAAAGCGAACGGGTGAACATGGCTGGAACAATAAAGAGTTATAAAAGCACTGAGATGGCAAACCTTGCACAGGAGGTTCAATCACGAGTCATTGAGGGCATCAGAGAATCTATTGTTTCTGAACTTGCAAAACCAGATGTGATGGCTGTTACTGTAAAACATTGTCCACCAAAGGCTATTGATGAAACAATTTTTGAAGAGCCAACATGCAATGGAAAACCATGCATATGTGGAACAGATCTGTGTGTTAAAGGCCAAACCTGCGAAGCTGATATCTTCTATCAAACAAATGCAACAGCAACAAACTTTATCAGGATAAGTGCATTTCTTGAGACAAGTGTGAAGGCTGCTGTTGAAAAGATCACTGATAAGTATTCATTAGTAAAGATAAAATATCTAAATCCTCCGCTTGACAAGGTTTCAACAACCTTCAGTTTTATTGATTGTTCTCCTTCTGACGACCAAAATCCATTTAAAAGTTGTCCAGATGGTAGACTAAACATAAAGGTGGACTTCACTGCATTAGAGGGTGTTCCAGTTGCGGAGATATCAAGTCAAACAAAACGCATGAATGTATATCTTCCAGCAGTGAAAAAGGAATACACATCAACTGAACCGTATGGGATGTATGCCCTTGCATTTGCCAGGATTTTCAGCAACTTCCAATTGTTGAATAATTCATGGCATGGTGCTGGATGGAGTCCTAATGGCTATGATAATTCCAATGCATGGCTAAAAACAAATGGCTCTGAATGGTTCCACTATAACTATGCAGTGCACCTCAGAAATCCCGGATCAACACCACCAGATCCCAACAGTCCATTAGCACAAGGAGAACCATTCTCAAGCATGTGGAATCCGGGGTTCCAGTGGGACGATAACAATGAAGTTGTGCAGTATTTCATAAATGGCTATACACTCACGGATTATATCTTGTATAAGCTTCATGAATATGCGCCTGTTGGCCAAACACCTGAAGGAAAGGAGTATGGGTACAGAACAGCACTGCGCTGGGATTACGTGAGAACAAACTTTGAATATCTCTTGTATTTCAGCTCTGGATTCTTCACACAAGAAACAGATACAGTGCTTATAGGAAAGGGCCTTCCTGATGACAGCTATCAGTCAAGGAGTGGGGCAAAGGGAGTGATACAGGGAATAGACGGGTACCCTCTCTCTTCAGGAGTAACCGAAGTACCATTAAATGAACATGTGCTTGCAGGAGGGTGTATAACTCCAACATCCTCACCTGACTATCCATGTAGTAATGGTTTGTATTCTGCTGGCTCCAACTGCCTCTCAAGTGACTCTCTGTTCAGAACTGGTGCATTGCTTGCACAGCCCTATACAGGAAACATTGTTTTGGTGAATAACACTGCTGATTTTGATGAGCAAAGGCAGGAGATTATGGAAAATGTTATGGAACAGTTAAAAGAAGCTATTGACAGCAATCCGGAGATCTATGTAGGTATGGGATTTGGTACTCCAGATGCTTTAAAATTCAATTTAACAATATCAAGCAAACAATATTATGTATCAGGATACACAGAGGGAGGAAACAACTGGCACTGCGGACAGTTTGTCACAGAGTACGTGCCAAGCATACCACTCTCAGCTCCCAACCCTTGCAATGAACTAAGAACTAGCGACACGTATGGAGCAAATCCAAATTACGGCTTGGATGGCCTTGTCTATTTCCAAA
>JAGGYF010000035.1 GCA_021162685.1 Candidatus Iainarchaeum sp.
GCGACCTCGAACAAATAGCGAACTTCTTTGAAGAACATGGCGATGAGATAAAAGACATTGATGAAGACCTGTATTACAAATTAGCGAATTATTACAACACAGAACTCGCCATATACAGATTGAACGAAATAAACAGAGGAGAAAACGTAGATGAAAATGTTGAATTCTTGGCAAATAACTATGGAGCTCTCAAAGACTCTCTGGAAACACTTGGTAAGCATGATATTCTAGACGAAATGAAACGCGTTCTCAAAGAACATGGGTATGAAATTGAGGCAGAAGAGCAACCAACAGAAGAAGAGGTAGAAGAGCAACCAACAGAGGAAGCAGAAGAGCAGCCAACTGAAGAGGCAGAAGAACAGCCAACAGAAGAGGAACAACCAACTGAAGAGGTAGAAGAACAACCAACAGAGGAAGCAGAAGAGCAACCAACTGAAGAGGAACAACCAACTGAAGAAGAGGTAGAAGAACAGCCAACAGAAGAGGTAGAAGAGCAACCAACTGAAGAGGCAGAAGAACAACCAACAGAGGAAGAAGCAGCAGAACGGCCACCAGCAAAACCAAAAGTAAGAAGAGTGAGGAAGAGGAGGGTAAAAAGGCTATGGAAAGGGTTGGCACCAGAAGAAAAATTGAAAAGAGCAGTTCTTGGTCTCAAGAGCAATGTACGAATATCCAGTGATATTATAGAAGAAGTTTCTTCCATATGCTCCACAGAACTTGACGAAATTAGCGATACACCTTCAGAAGAGGAGAGAAGGATATTAGAGGACATGCTTGATTTTGCAGTATATTCAGGAAAGATGAATGCAGAGCAGATAAATAGGATTATCTCAAAACTTGGTTTGTTAGAAAGAGAACAGAGAGGAGAAAGTGAAGCAACACAGCGTTTGGCAGGAATTCGTGATGTTTTGAGGAGAAGACACCCCTCTCTCTATCGTGAGATTTTTCCAGCAACGAGGCTGACCAGAGAGGCACAGGAAAACATCCTTTCGGGGTTAGGAATATCTGCTTATTACCACGATGAGATTCCCAAAACAATGCTTGACAGATACGCAGGTAAGAAAGTAGATGAGATAGTTAGTGCTATCAGGAAGGAGTCATTGGACAAAATGAAAGACCTGCTTGGTGAAGGACTTTCTAATAGAATGCTAGATGCACAGCAGGTAATGTTTAACATTGCTTTAGAGAAGAAAGAGATAAAGCCAGAACAACTTGCAGAGATTAAGGAAGGATTTGAAAAGATAAAAGGAAAACTTGAAGAGAGCAACTATGAGGAGTTTAAGGAATTTGTTTCATCACTCGGACCAGAACTCAGATCACTTGTAGAAACACCAAGCGAAGCGGTCAAAAACCTTAATCTTAAAATGAGAGCAAAACTGAAATCATTAGAACTTAGGGAAAAAGGAGAGTTTTATAATCCAGATGTTGTCGCGGAGAATGTAGTGAAAGGAATTTTCCCGGAAGAGAAGGTCGATATGCTTTTAGAAGCACTAGGTAATCTTAGCAAGTTTACAAATAGAAGAGGGAGTTTGGAACACTTTGCTGAGAGACTTTCTTCATCGCCAAGAATACTTGATGAGTGTATTGATTCTTTTAGGAGAATAGGTAAAGTGTTTGCTTCATTGCCAGATTATGATAAGGAGGCAAAAGATGTATATAAATCAAACTTGGATACATACTTCTCGCTGGGTGAAGACTTAGCTATTGAAAAAATAAAAGAGTTTGCGGAAAGAATAGAGAGCGAGATGAAAGGCAAAACGACAAAGAAGGGGGAGAAATGATCCTAAAGAAAAAGGCAAAGAGTGTAGGGTATAAGGGATTTAAGGAATTTCAGAAGCAGGTAAAAAAGCAAGAAAAGCAAGCCAAGAAGATCAAAGAATGGCACCCAATTGAAAAGCGGTTTGAGAAGTATAAGCAAAAGGTTACGACAGAGGGAAGGAAAAAGGTGAAACTTTTTGGTACAGAGGTTATCGCGAATGAGGAAGAGGCGAGGATTGTTAAGAGATACCTTGAAGCAACAAGGGCAACAGAAGCATTTGGTGAGGTAAAAAAACCAGAGGAATTAGTAGGAGAGAAGATACCAGCAAGAGTTATGCGCAGAGCGATGAGGTATGACCAAGTTCTTAGGGAAATGGAGAATATAGAAGAAGGAGAACAAATACCAAGTATGGAAAGAGTTGAGGGCAAAGAGCCAGAGGAAGAAAGGCAATCAGTTATGCCCACTGAGCCACAACGGCCCAGGGGAGAGACAGAGGAGGTTATACAACCAATGACTGAAGACACTGAGGGAATGATGGTTCCTTTGGAGACTGAAACAGTGGAAAAGAGAGTATACAAAAGAGGAGTATATGTTAGTGGAGCAGGATTTGAGATTGGTGCCATACTTCCCATAATAATTATACTTGTAATACTTTTCATCATACTCAACTTCATAAGGTGAGGGATTGCCACTGTTCAGAAAGAAGAGAAGGCCGTTTATATGGTTGAAACCTGGCGAAAGAAAAGCATACAAAAGAGTAGTGGATAGAAGACCGTTTCCAATAGGTATGAGGAAGCCCTATGAGCAGGTAAGGGGGCTGTTTGAAGAGGCAAGAGAGAGAGTACCAGAAAAAAGGCCGGAGGAGAAACCAAAGGGCATAGACATTGAGCGATTGAAAAGATTAACAGGGCAACCACCTAAAGAACAAGAGAGAGTACGAATTGACATTGGTAAGTTGAAAGAGGCAGCAGAGCGACCAGAGGAGAAACCAAAGGGCATAGACATTGAGCGATTGAAAGCATTGGCAGAGCGACCCATAGAAATAGAGGTTCCAGAGGAAAGAGAGCTAACAGAAAGAGAGTTTATAGATACGCTCCGTTTTTACGTTGAGCACGGAAAACCAATCTCTGGATGGCTGAAAGCAAAGATAAGGGAAGGAGGGTATGACCTAGACAGATTAATGGAAGCAGCAGGCGTTCCACCAGAGGAAAAACCAGCGGCGCTTCCTCTACCAAAACCTGTACCTGTGAAACGTATTACACCATCTGAGGAGTTACCAGAAGAGAAGATTAGGGAGATTAGAGAAACAGAGCTAAGCAAAAATACCGTATACAATATATTTGAGCCATATGATATGAAGGTACTTTACCTCAACTTGATTTTGAATAAACCTAAGGAGATGCTACAAAATAGTCAATTTCTGCGTGATGAGATACGTGCATTAGCTCAGAATGGGGAGTTACATGAAGAAAAGGCAAACAAGATTCTTAGCGAATTTGATACATTCAAAGAGCAGATTATTCCTATAGTGGAAGAGCACGGAAAGATACTTGTAGATGCAGAGAAAAAGCAAGAGAAGATACTTTCAAAGGTTGATGAAATAGAAACAAGTGTCAAAGAGCACGAAAGAACAATCAGTGAGTTAGAAAAAAGGCTTGGACAGACAAATCCAAATGAGATGAAAGAGCTCGGAGATGGATTAGTTGCTGCGATAGGAGATATGAGGAAGCAAAAGGAAGAACTTGAAGCATTGACAAGGGAACTTAAAGAGAAGATTAAAGGCGACACCGTAGAGAGAGAAACAGAGGAAGCACGCAGAAAGCTTGAGGAGAAGATTACACGTTTGGAAGGAAATTATGTATTACTAGAAGAGGCAGTTGACAAGCATCTAGATATGCTCTCAGAGAGTATGGAGAAACAGAGGATGCAGTTGGAACAGAGTGCCTCGCTCCTCAACGAAATGGTTAAGAAAGGAACATACTCATTAGAGGATGTACAAAAGGTTTCTGGTGTAGTAAAACAACTAAACGAAACAGAGAGAGAAAAAGAGGATAAGGAGAATTACGTTAAGCAGTATTCAGATGTTATAAAGTCAATGAGAAAAGGGGACAAGCTTAGCGAACTAGAGACACATCTAAATGGGCTTTCCGAGACTATTAAGAATACATCTATCCAACTAGAGGAAGCAGTAAACAGGATAATAGAATCAACCAAGCCACCGTTAACTCTTGCTAGGAGAACAGCAGAACAGATTGGAAACGTATTAACTGGTTTGGAAGAGGATATAAAACCAGAAAGGAGAGTAATGTTGAAAACATTAGAACATTCTCTTGGGGAGTATGACACGAGAATAGAGAATGCCGAGAGAGCAATTGAGCATTTAAATGAGTTAAATAAGTCATTTGATGTTGAGGATGAACTAAAAGATGCAAAAAAAATCATTGAAAATTTGAGGGATTCTAGAAATAAAGCAGAAGAGACATTACGCAATATGAAGATGACATACGAAAGACTAGATGAGAAGAAGAAGCTGCTCTCTCCTGAAGACATACAAGAGATTGAGAGGGGACTTAATGCTCCAATAGACCATGTAAAGCCAGATGTGGCCATAGGGGCAATAGAGGATTATTTGAATAAGAAACAAAGAGAGGGCATAAAAACAATTGAAAGGGTTGTAACAGATATCCGCACAAAAGGCGTCCCAGAGATTTCTGTTAGTATAGATGAACTAACAAAAGCTGTTGAGACATTAAAGAAAGCAGGTGTTCCTGGAGATGAGGTCAATGAACATCTTGAGAGGGTTAAGGGAGAACTTTTATCAAGAATGCAGAGGGACACAGAAGAACTTAAAAAACAGGTGGATTCAAGGACAATGAAGATTGAGGAAAAAATTTCGGAGATAGAAAGGGACCCAAGTGCGATTGATGAAGTAATCAAAATGAGGGAAGAAATAGAGGGATTTAAGGACAGGATAGATGAGATGGTTGCACTTCAGAAAGCAGCAGAAGAAAAAGGTGTTGAAGTTAAGGTTTCTCTTGATGAGATAAAACAAAGCGTTGAAGAGCTACCAAATGAAATTAATCAGAAGATAAAGGAGGCTGTGGAAAAACAGATAGTGCTGATGACTAAGCAGCATGAGGAAACAGTGAATAAAATAGATGAAGAGATGCAGAGACTTAGATTGGATCTTGGTGTAGCAAAAACATCTGAAGACATTGCTGAAATCAATTCAAGATTAAATGAAATTCAAACCAAATACAGCGAGCAACTGAGAAAGATTAGCGAAACCATTGAAAAACTTAAAACTGAACCGACCGAAGAAGCCGTTGGAAGAACGTTAGAAGAATTAAACAAAAAGCAAGAGGACATTGAAAGCTCTATTAATGCGTTAAGGGCAGAGGTCTCCGAAACCCATTCAAAACTTTCTGAAATAAGTGATATTGTTAGGAGGATTGAGAGCACTTTATCCGATTTACCAAAGTATGAATTACAGGAACTTCCTTCCAAGATGGATGAAATAAATGCTCAAATAAAGCTTCTAGCAGAGAAAGGCGTATCAGAAGAGAAGATCAATGAATTGAGAAGAAATCTAATTTCAGAGATGAGCAGGCGATTTGAGGAACAGACAAATAGGTTTGCTAGCACAGAGGAAAAGATTACTAGGAATATTGAGGAGATAAATGAAACAATTAAAAATCTAAGTGAAAGAATTTCAGAAGAAGGCGTTTCAGAGCAGATAAACAAGCTTGTTGAGGCAAGGAGAGCCCTCTCAGAGGAATTGCAGAACTTGAGAAGAGCAGTAGACATACTAAAAGAGGTCTCGGGTAAAGAAATTGACCTTGGCGGTGTGGACGAACTAGTTAGGCAACATGAGGCAATAAAAGACGGCATTTCTGATTTGGTCAAGAAGCAAGAAGAATTGGGAAGAAAGATTGAGGAGAATGAAACTAATACAGAACAAGCAATACAAGATGCAATGGATAAACTCTCTAGTGAACATAACACAATTATCTCTAGACTTACAGATATTGATGAAAGACTGGATGAAAATCTCACCAATATAAAATCGGCAGTTGAAAGGGAGGAGACGCTAGATACAGCAATGATTGAGAACATCAATAAGTCAGCAGAGCAGATTAATAGGTTGAGGTATGAATTGGAAACAGTAAGAAAATCAATTGAAAATATCAGAGCAATTGGAGCCGACACAACAGAGCTTGAGAGAAAACAGAACGAAATTTTGAGAAGGATTGATGAGTATAAGGAGAGGCTTGAAGAAAAGGTCACTAAAGGATTCGAAGAGATACAAGATTTGGTTAATCAGAAAATTAATGATGTAAATGCAAACATGGATGAAAAATATGAAAAATTTAAGAACCTTATCCTACAACTTCCATCAAACCCACAACTGATTGATGAAATAAGAGGAGCAAGGGACGATATAATAAAGACACGCAACGAATTAACTACGAAGTTAGATGTTATACAAAGAACAATTGACGATTTAAAACGAAATCCTCACTTCAAGCCGCCAGACACTTCTGGAATAGGGGAGAGATTACGTAACATTGAGGATTTGATTAGAAATGAAGCGGATAATGTTGTTAGCAGTGTTGTAGAAGAACATAAAAAGACAAGAGAGGACTTAGAAAGAAGAGCAGAAGAACTAGACAAGAAACTAGAGGATGCAATCAATAGACTAAAAAAACCTGGGATAACAGATGAAGAAAGGGAAGAGCTGGTCAGGGAAATAAAAAAGATTGCAGAAGATAAGGACAAAGTATATAAGCAATTATCTGAGTTATCAGAACAACTGAGCAATGTGAGTGCAGGACTTAGTGGCTTGGGCGCGAAGGTAGATGCGTTAAAAGATGAGCATAAAAAGTTGTCAGATGAGTTATCCCAGATCTCTAGAGCTACTACTGAAATCACCTCAATGCTTTCCAGATTAAGCACGAGAGTTGCAGAAAAAGAAGACATAGATGTGGTGGTCAGAAGGTTGGAGGAGCAAGGCGAAGAATTAACAGGACTTAGAGAGATGCTTGAAACATTTATCAAACAAGCAGAAGGAGGAATGCGGGAAGCATATATGGAAGACATCTTGAGGGAAGATGAGAGATGGAGAAAGGAGGTAGAGGAACTGGAGAAGAAAGAGCGAGAATATGAAGAAACAGGTAAGGAACTGGATGAATTGAAAAAGGCCATTGAAGAATGGAAAAGAGAGGAAGTTGGTAGGCCTCCTGTGAGTGATGAGGAGATTAGAAAGGAAGTTGAGAAATTAGAGGAGCATAAGAAAGAGTTAGAAGAGATGAGCAAAGAGTTAGAAACGTTTACTTATGGAAGGGTCCGGTCATTAGTTGCTGAGGGGTATCCCGAGGAAGCAACTTCAGAACTAGAAACACTTGCAAGCCAGGGAAGATACAATGAATTTTTGGATAAGTATGAAGAACTTGTTAGGACAGCTATAACTGCAAAGGGTATAATAGATAGGGTAATTGAATCCGTTCCAGAACATTTGAGGGGGAGAGCAATTGATACCATAACCAAGCCAGAGGCAATGGCAACAATGGCGCCAGTTGAGATTGAAGACCTGGTAAAGAAGCAGGTTGAGTTGTTTTTAAGGGACGAATTAAACAAATTCTATGAAAAGAACAACGTATCAAGGGATTTGCAGACCTATCTTGATGCTCTGGTATCTGCTGGAACCATTACTCCGAAGGATGTATTAGAGCAGAGCGATATTTACAAAAGGATTGTGAAGGATTTTGAGGAAGTGAAAAGGAAAAGGGAGTTGCCAGAGGAAGTTGTTAAAGCAGTTGGAAAGGAGAGGGTTGAGGTTCCAGAAGAACATATAATACCTGTTACGAACGTTCCGAAGATAAACGAAATAAAATCGGATGCAAGGCAGGTTCTTCCGAACGAAGTTGTTGACTCTGTGCCAGATTATGAAGTAAATCAAATGCTTGATAAAGAGAATGTTCCAAAGCGTATACAAGAGCAACTGAAGAGAATAGAAGAGAAAGTAGATAAAATAGAAGGGCTTTTGCGCGAAAAGAAGGAGGAGTTAGAGAAGGAATATCCAGATCCAGCAAGAATTGCCGAAATAAACAAAGCTATAGAAAAGGCAGAGGAAGACATAGAAAAGTCAAAATCAACTATTGTGATTGGAGCGTTTATGGCACCAGAGAAGAAAGAGGAGATAAAGAAAGCACTTGATGACGCTAAGGATATTGAGAGGAGATATAAACGCCTTGAAAGGGTCAAATCACCGTATGACCTATTTGGGGCAGAGATTCTTGAGACTATGCCAAAAACCCTCTCAAAAGAGGACGTAGAGGAAATAGTAAATCCTGAAGGCATTGAAGAAAGGATAGCATCACTTGAAACCCAGGTAAGAGACCTGAAAGACAGGATAATGGAGCGTTCCAAAGAACCAGAAAAGATTGATGAGTTGATTGAATCAATTGAGGAATTCAAGAAAGCATTGACAAAACTTGCATTAGAATCAAAAGTTATAGGAAGAAATGAAGAGCAAGTTAAGAAAATTATGGATACGATTAATGGACTTAAGTCGGAGATAGAAGATGTTAAGGCAATAACTCCTTCTATCACCTCGGATCAAATTAATAAGACAGCAGAGAACTTGGCTTCTGGAGCGATTACACCAGAGGATGCAGAAAATAGACTAAATTACTTCATGGATATTATCAAAAAGCAGGGATTGGTTCCAGAATCTTCAGAGTACAGGCAATTAATTGATTCTGTGAACAGGTTGCGTGAAGCACTGGAAAAAACAAAACTGAATAATGCTCTAAAAATACTTGAAGAACCCAGCATTGCAGAGGAGTTATTATGGGTCCAATCACTAAGTCCAGACATGGAGGGAGCGGGAGAAGTATTCAAGAGGGTGCACGAAGCATTGTTTATAGGCGATGTTGAGAGGATAACACAAGCAGTTGAAGAAGCAAAACGCATACAACCAGATCTAGAGAGGTCAGTTAAAGATGCAACAGTTGTTGAAGATGAAATCTCAAAGGAAATAGAATCATTCATACCCACAAAAGCAAGTGATGAGGATATTGTCCGTGTCAGAAGGGAAATGGAAAGAACAAATGAGAAAATAGAGGAATTGGGACTCCTTTCAGAAAAGCCAGTAGTAAAAGAAATGATTGACAGATTGCAGACCAAAATATCTATACTAAATGAATTGATTGAAGAAGCAGAAAGAAGAAAACTGGGGGAAGTTGCAAAATCAAAGCCAATAGAAGAAGTGCCAGAGGAAATACAAAAGAAATTGAACAAACTTGATAAAGAATGGGAATCAGTTGAAGAAAAAGTGGATGCATTATATGATAGGCTTGCCGAGAAAGTTGCAGAACTGGAGACAAAATGGCAGTCCATTGACAATTACTATAACAACCTTATAACAATGCTTGAAGAAGCCATTAAGAAGATGCCAGATGCAGAAGATACACTAAGAAACAAAATAGATGAATTGAAGAAACAAAGAGAAGAATTCAGAGAAACAATTTCAAATCAAGCAGGAAGCATAATCTCTGAAACAGCTGCGCCCGTTGATGATGTTTATGAAATAGACGAGTTGATAACATACAACATAGAGAAAGGCAATGAGGAGGAAGTAAAGTCATTGGTAGATCGGCTTGGGAAAAAACAAGCTGAAGCATACAAGAAGATGGAAGAACTTACGGAGAAGGCTGAAGCAAAGCTCTCAGAACTTTCAGAGAAACTCAAGGAGCATGAAGCGTTTAGATATATGGAAGAGGTTTTACCAGTACTTACAAAGGATGAGAGGGATAGATTCTTTGAGAAGGCTGCATTGCAGAGGGGGAAGTATCTTGTGAAAGAACCGGAAAAGACACCATTTGATTCAACGCCCGAGAGCATAGATAGCTGGCTGAGTCATTGGAGAGTATATCTATCCCAGAAGAGGCTTACTGAAGAAGAGCTTAAAGAGATGGTAGAGAGACGTAAACAAAAAGTAAAGGAGGATGTGAAAAGAGGGGTAGTGCGATTTGAGATGAAAAAGAAAAAAGAACCTGTTAAAAGACTTGTGAAATCAGAACCTCTGTTTGAAGGACTCTACGCGAAGTTGAAAAGCTTTATGAATCCTGAGGATTTCAAGGCACTTGAAAATAGAGTGAATGAAAAAGCAAGGAGTGAGCCCGAAAAGACTACTGAAATTTTTGAGTCAGAAGTCAGAGAGGAGCTAAATATTCCAGAAGAGAAATTCATTATTGATGGCGTTGATGAGAAAGCAGAGGAAGTAAAAGAGAAAAGAAAGGAAGAGTTATCAAAGAAAGAACCAGCAAGAATACTACAAGAAACAATAAAAGATGCGGAAAAGGTTGTTGAGACAGAAGGTATTGATGTAACGCAGGAAGAGATGAAAACATATTTAGAGATGCTTCCGATATCAATACTTAAAGGCATGGAAGAAAGCAGAGAAACTGCAGTAGACGGATTAAAGAGGAGTATTGAGAAACAAGGTTTGCCTTCAGAAAAAGCAGAAGAGATTGTCAAAATTGTAGAAACAAGGATTAGGGATGCAAAACCAGCTTTTGACAAACAACTTGGAAAGGATGTGACAGAGGAGAAGAAAAGGATTATAAATAAGATTCCAGAAGCATTGCATGAAACGATAAAGAAAAGGACAGGTGTTGAAAACCTTTTAGAACTTGATAAAGACTTCCTCCAGGAAAGATTAGATGCCATAGAATTCATTCAAAACACGTTCTTGCCTAGGTTCCCCGAAGCAGTAAAGTCTTTGAAAGAAAAGGTAAAAGTTCCTTTGGCATTGGTTTCTTTGGATGTTTTAAAGAAGGAATATGAAAAGGCAGAAAAGAAACGTGAGAAAGAAAATGAAGAGTTTTTGGATAGGCTTTCAGGCTGGGCTCAAGGTCTTCCTCCTGAAGTCTATTTAACACCTGAAAAGAAGCCAACGATAGATGAAGCAATGTCAATTGCAAAACGGGCATTGAAGAAGATAGGGGAAGAATGGAAACTAAGTGAGGATACCTACAAAGCAGTTGAAAAAGGCGTTTCTGAATTTGTTGGTGCGCATGCTGGCAAATATAACACTACTAAGGAGTTGTATGATGCAATTATGACACATGCAGAGATTATAAAGAGCAACTACTTGTGGGATTGGTTTGAGGAGTTTAGGGCATGGGCGATGAAACCCATTGAGAAACCAGTTGAAGTAAAAAAACCAGAGGTGAAAAAAGGCATATTAAGTCCAGAAGATGAAGCGTTCCTCCAGGGAATTCTTGATTGGGGAAAAGTGGTAGAAAAGCCTTTAGAAGCAACAGAATTCATGGTGAATACTGCACTAACGTATTACATGAGTTCGCCGTTTAAGGAAGCCACTGATAAACTTCTAAGACAAGTTGGGATGTACAGAAATGAGAGGATGAGAAGGTCGCTAAAAGAAAAGGTGTTTAAGCAACTGTTTGAGAGAGCAACACAGTTTGAAAAAGCAAAACGCCTTTTTGAGGGCATATCCAGAGACAAACTTATAGATGCTACTAGGTATATAGAGACAGCAAATAGAATGGTTGAAACAGCAATAAAGGAGAACAGAATAGGGGACGCAATAGATGTACTTGTGGACGAACTTAAGAGGTTCCCAGAGCATAGAACTGAAGAGGAAAGAAAGGCCATTAATGACCTCTTATCCAAATTAAGTGAGAAGAAGACAACGAACATCAAGGAAAAGACTGAAGAATGGATTGAACGTGTTGACAATGCATTTATTGAGGCACAAGGAGGGGAGCCAGAGCTAGAGCCGCCACCAAAAGAAGTGATAGATTACATCAAATCAAAGATGGAGGAAGGAAGGGATATAGAGCAAGCAATAGATGAATTAGAAGCAGAGACAGGCATTTCAATACCTGTTAGGGAGATAATAAGAGCAACCATTGAAAGAGAAGCATTTGAGATGCCAGAAGAGGATATTGAATCCCTTTACGGTAAACTAAATACGCTCTCTTCTCTTGGTATGCATGAAGAATCAGCAGAAGTCGCTAAAAAGATCATTGATCAAAGTCCAGGCGATTTTCTAATCCGTAGGATAAGAGTGGAAGAACTGTATAATGCAGGTAAGGTAAATGAGGCAATGAAAGAACTTGAGCAATACATAAAAGAAGCAGAGGAGAGGAATCCACCCTCTGTTAGCATGCTAGAAAATCTAAAAAGAAAGATCATAAAGGATACTAAGGAATACAAACAGATGAAAAGGTGGATTGAGGACCTACGCAAGACTGCAAGTATTCATGATTTGGGATATAATGCACTTATGAAGTTGTGGGAGGAAGGAAAGCTAACAAGAAAGGACGTAGAGAAAACGACAAAGCTATATGATCTATGGCGTAATATTGGAATGAATGAATATGTTCCTCCAGATGATAGAACACCACTGCAAAATGAGATTGCAGATGTAATAGAAGCCATAGGCCGAGGTGAAGAAGTAGATGATAGAATCAGAAACATAAAAGAGGAAGTGGAGGAAGTACATAGAAAACAGGAGGAAGAAGCAAAAGAAGCAGAGGAATTTCTTGAAGAGATTTTAGGGGAAGCAACAGCAGAGACACTGAAAGAAGAGGCGGAGGAGCTTCTACAAACAAACGACCTTGAACAAATAGCGAACTTCTTTGAAAAACATGGCGATGAAATAGAAGAGAGTGCTCCAGAGGTCTATAACAAACTTGAAAACTACTATAAAACAAAACTTGCCATAGATGCATTGAACGAAATAAACAGAGGAGAAAACGTAGATAAAAACATCCTACTTTTAACATACCGCTACGAAGATTTCAAAGACTCCCTTGAAACACTTGGCAGGCATGATATTCTAGACGAAATGGAACGTGTTCTCAAAGAGAGAGGATATGAAATTGAGAAACCAACAGCAGAGACACTAAAAGAACAGGTGGATAGAGTCCTACAAACAAAAGACACTGAAAAAATAGGGTTCTTCCTTAGAGTGCATGGCGATGAAATAAAAAAGATTGATAAGGACCTTTACGACAGACTTTCACGCCTTCAGCTCAACACAAAACTTGCCATGGGCATATTGGATGAAATAAACAGAGGAGAAAACGTAGATGAAAACGTTAAGTATCTGGCAGAGCATTACGAAGGCATCAAAGACTCCCTTGAAACACTTGGCAAACATGATATTCTAGACGAAATGAAACGCGTTCTCAAAGAACATGGGTATGAAATTGAGAAACCAACTGAGGCAGAGTTGATACGTGTTGCGAGTATACATGATATTGCGAAAGAGCCAGAAAAATATGAATTCAGGGAGGACAGAAAGTTTATCGTAAGGAAGAAGGGCACAAAAGCAGTGCAGGGTTACAAGTTGCATATATCCGCAAATGAGGAGAACTATGAGGAAGTATTCAAGACTGTAGCCCCAATTGTTGAAAAATATGATATAGGATATAAGTTCGTGAAACCAGAGGAATTTGTAAACGCAAGAGAAACAGAGAACATCTATGGGAAGTTTATAACAATATACACAGAGAACCCAGAACAAGCAGCAGCGATTGCAAAGGAAGTTGATGAAGCACTAGCAGAAAAAGATATAGCCACAGGCAGGAAGATAAAAGGGGACAAACCATTACCAAACGGAAAATCTGGCCTAGTGTTCTACAGATATGGTGTCTATGATATGTCAATGCCTGGCTATGTTCATCCAGATGGATTAAAACAATACCAAGAAAGCGTCAGAAAATCTAAGGAAATGGGCCTTATACCACTATCACTAAGAAGTTGGCTAGATTTTGAGAGGAGGCAAGGAAGAAATTGGATAATTCCTGAGGAAAAGGATAGGAACGGTGTGCCAACAAAGGCAATTCCAGGTTTCCTTGAAAAGGATGAGCTAGAGGAAATGCTTACGAGAAAACCAGTTACACTTGATAGAGAGCATATAGCGCTCGCTGAAAAACTTGGATTAGATGCGGATAAGCTTAACGAAGAGCAGAAGGAAGCACTGGTCTATGCACAAAAAGCACTGGAGCTTGCTGAGGAAAACGGAGGAACAGAATGGAAAGAGGACAGATTGAGATTATTGACAGATTATAAGGATAGGGTAGAGAAAAAAGCCTACGAACTTTTGCTAAATGAATTGCAGATGAAAGCAGATGATTGGTGGGTAGGGAAAAGGCAATTATCTGTTGAGAGTGATGCACAAAGTCTTATAAGGGCATATCTCAAAGATGGTAAAGTGCCTGATGTAGATGAGATAACAAAAATCATCTATAGAGGCAGACCAAAGAAATGGCTTGAGAAAAAAGGGATGACGCAAGAAAAAATTAGAGAAATCGTTGAAGAGAGAGTTAAAGCAGAGGAAAAAAACTTAGAGGACGCTGAGAAGAGAGAAGGCGTTGTAAAGGTATTTGTTTATGGAACACTAGAGAGGCCCGGTTTCCTTGAGGAGATGGGAATCAACATAGATAATGTATCTTTCGTACGTGCTGTAGTACCTGGATTAAAGGCAACGTATCATGGTGGCCTTATGAATGATAAATGGGCAAATCCTGTGAAGGCAGATGGAGAGGTATTGAGAGGGACAATCCTCTACATGAGACCAGAGGACTTTGAGAAGATGAAGAAGAACGAGAGATTCTACGAATTTGGAGGTCAGGATGAGGTTGCTGAGTTAGAGAATGTAACTGCACTTGGAAGAAAGATTCCAGGTGTTAAGATATTCTATAAGAAGGATTATTATGAAATGAGCCCAGAGGAACTTGCGAAAGAAGATATAAAGCAGATGAAAAGTTATCTAGAATGGGGAAGGCGCATTATTAGCGAAGTCGATAATGACACTATTAAGAAGCTCGCAGAAATGGATCTCGGATCCTTTATAGGCATGGATGCAAGAGATATGTATAAACGTTTGAGGTTAGAATGCGAAAAGCGCGGGATTGATTTTAGAAAGATAGATGCATTTGACCCCTACTCAACAAGAGAACGCTTCTTTGAGTTGTGTTTGGCTGCAAAGGAGAAGATGGGGGAAGACGTGAGTAGGTATTTAGAAGAAGAAAAGGCAGTAGAAAAGGAAATTAATAAAAAAGAAGCCTGAGAGAACAAAAGATACATGCCCATCATGTGGCGGAGAGATTGAACTAGAGGATGCAATATGCCCCCACTGTGGTGCGGAACTTTATGAGTGCCCAGTATGTGGAGGGATATTAACAGAAGATGCTACTGTGTGCCCTCACTGTGGCAAACTATTTGATGAATTTGATGAAGAAGAGGAGCAACCAAAAGAGAAAGAAAAGAAAAGTTTTAGAGATCACTCCAAATAAATAGCCGGTTTTAATGGCATTGCCTTTGCTGACTTGTTGGATGGGTCGTATTTGTTCGGATCTGTTTCTTTGTAAACTGAGATGTCGTAACCGAGTTCATTCTTGAAAAAGTCAGTTGCAGAGGAAAGAATCTCATACTCATTGATGGGTTTTGCTGCTTTGTACTGGATAAACTTCCTTCCTAATTCTTTCACAAACCCCGGAAGTTGTTTTACGTACTGCTTAAGTTCTGGGTCTGAAGCCAACGTTTTCATTATTGTACTGAAATCAAAGGTTTCTTGAGAGATAATCTTCTGCAATGCTTTTGCTTTCCATTCTGCGCACGTGTATATGCATGCCTTTGTTGGTTTTTTCTTCACAAGTTTTTCTATGGCTCTTATATCAGATAGAACATCTGAAACAAGTTTTTCGGCAACGTCCAGCGATTTGTCAAATTCTTCCTCAAATGGTTCTGGCCAATTCTCTGTTGATACCAATGTTCCATTCTTTAATATTGTATGCCACATCTCTTCTGCGATATGTGGAGTAAAGGGACACATCATTTTAATCCAAGCAGATAGAACCTTTGCAATGGTTTCTTTATGTTTGCCCCCTCTTCTTTTGTACCATTGGAGGTCTCTTGCGATCCCATAGAAGATTTCGTCACTTGCTGTTCTTATGTCATAGGATTCCATTGCATCTGTTGCTTTTTCTATGTGTTTATTCATGTTGTACAGTAGCCATTGGTCTATATACTGTTTTTCACCACTTAGTTTTATGAGAGATTCAGCAAGCATATAATTCCTTCGTAGAGCATCTTTGTATTTCAAAACAATGTTCTCATCCCAGAATATATCTTGGTGGGGGCTAGCAACATGCGAGTAGTACAAACGCATTGCATCAACAGAATACTTTTCAATGGCTTTTGTTACTGGTTCAGCACCACCTTTTTTACTCATCTTTCCTGCTTTGCCCATTACCCACCAATTCACGAATATACCTCTTGGCCACTTTGTTCCTGGGAGAATGGCAACATGATTCATAATGAAAACAGGAAAGTGTACAGTTTTGTGTTCCTTTCCACCGAGGTTTATGTCTAAAGGATACCAATAATCAAAGTCCTCCTTTATTTGTTTCCATGTTTCATTCTTTGGCTCACCAATACCTAAAAACACATAGTCAAAGAATTCCTCAGTCATCTCCTCTGGTTTTATTTTTCCTTCGTTTTCATATTTGGATACAATGTAATATGCAGGGTATAGTGTTGAGTCCGCAATAGGTTCTATAATCCATTTTTCGTCAAAAGGGAACGGTGTGCCTAACCAAGAGCCTTGGCGCACACATGCTCTATCATCAAACCAGTCAAGGATGCTAGGCAATTGTTCCTTATACTCCTCCGGAATAATTGTCATCTCAGGGACCCACTGCTTTGCCTTTTCTGTTAGGTCAGGATCTGAATATTTTATAAACCATTGATTTGGGATTAGCTTAATCACTACATTTCGCCCACATCTACATATTACTGGTTCAGAGAAGGTATACATTGTATCTGCTTTTCCTTGCTCAATAAGGTCCTTCTTCACGGCATCTTTTGCTTCCTCAACCCGCATGCCTGCATATTTTCCACAATTCTCACGCATGATTCCAGTATGAAATCCAACTTTGTATATCTCCTGCGTGGCTTGTTCAAGTTTCTCAACATCATGCTGACTTGTTATACCCATTCTCTCCACAATCTCTTTTGCTGGGAATTCATCATATCCTTTTGATTTTATTATGGGGATGAGCTTTATGGCTCTAACCCTTTCTGGGTCCAAGCCAAACCTCCTCATCAACTCCTCGTCCTTTTTTAGGTCTTCTAATGCAATGTAATCATAGGGTGCATCAGAAGGTACAGAAGTTACTAAACCACTGCCAACTGCTGGGTCTGGGAAGTAACTTGGTAGTATTGGAATCTCACGTTCAATACCTGGAGCCAAGCATGTTTTTCCTACTAAATCTTTACCTGGTATCTCTTCAAGTACTTTTACGTCCCTTCCTTGGTATTTCAAGTTTTCAGCACATTCTTTTGATACAATCCATTTTTCATCTCCGATTGCTATCTTTACATATGTGACTTCGGGGTTCGCCCACATGTTTGTTTGGCCGTATACTGTTTCTGGTCTGAGCGTTGCTGCTATAAGATAACTATCTCCAAATTTGAACTTCAAAAGTGTGAATTCTAGTTTTTCCGCATTCCCTCCCTTCTTTATGTCTGTCTCGCTTGGGTCAACAGCAACTGGTCCACAATTTGGACAAAAAGCACCATAATATGGCTTCTGTACCAGAAGGTTTTTCTGCATAAGTTTTCTGAATTGCCACTGGATGAATTTTTGATATCCAGGATGCAATGTGCTTGTTAGTCTTCTCCAATCTATGAGAAAACCAAATTTTTTCCAATACTCATTTGCGTAAACATCATAAAAGTAGTTGAGAACATTTCTGTAATCTTTAAAGCTCTCAATAGTTTTCTCATCAAGTCCATTATCTTTGAAGTATTGTATCATCTCCTTGTCCCCATTCTTTATTTTGTTGGCAATGGCAACTGCATGTATGCCCGTTGCATGAAAACCAGCAGGAAATAATACATTAAAGTTTCGCATTCTCTTATAACGCGTTATGATATCTGAGTAGGAGTATCCTCTCATATGTCCAACATGCAGATATCCGGAGATGCCAGGATACGCAAATATAAGATAGTATTTATCTTTATCATTCGGTTCTGCCTCATTTATTTTTGCCTTCTCCCATTCTTCTTGCCATTTTGCTTCTATGGATTTAAAATCCATGCTATCACCTAAGTGCTCCAATCTCTTCTTTTTTTTGTTTTATATCCTTGATAAGTTTTTTTAGTGAGAAAGGAACATGTTCTATTGGCACTTCTAATAGTTCAGCAGTTTCTATTAATATCTTCTCATAGTGTTTTAGTTCATCAAATTTCATGAGGCAATCAACCTCCTCTCTATCCTACGCTTTACGTCCTTGAATAGTTGCTCAATCTGTGGTTTTCTCTGTATAGGGATTGTTCCCTCTCCCTTATGTGGTGGTCCGCCTCCACCTCCACCTAACTTTTTGCATAATTCTGCTACTATTTGTCCACCATTTATACCTTGTTTGACAAATTCAGAACCTACAGAACAAAATACATATATTCTGTCAGATATCCCCACAAGGAATAGGAAACGTTTATCTGATGTTAGTTGCCTGGATATCTCTCGTAGGTAGTGCATGTTTGCATTATCAAATTTTTGGATAAGCACCTCATAATCTTTAATCCTCTCAATGTTTAATCGTTCTGTTTTTGCCTTTTGTTTCCTTAACATTTCTAGCTCTTTTTTTATTTTTTTCCATTGTTCAATTAACTCTTTTGTTTTCTGTGGAACCTCCTCCAATGGCACATTTAGGATCTTTGCTGCTTCTTCTAGTAACTCCTTCCTATGCAACAATGCCTTCTCCGCTGAGCTTCCAGCAGCAAATGTTATCCTCACAACACCATCTTGTATCTTTTCTGTATTGAGTATAGTAATCATTCCAATCTCTTTTGTATTTTTTACGTGTGTGCCACCACATGCCTCTACATCCCAGTCAGTTATATCCAAAACGAACAGTTCCTTTCCTGGGACAGCACCGCCCTGGTAAAGCCTCATGCCATATCTCCTTTCAGCCTCTGTTCTTGGCAATATCATGCGCTTGACTGGTCGTGCCTCTTGGATGACCTTGTTGGAAAGGCGTTCAATTTTCTCAACTTCTTCTTTTGAGGGGTTTTCATAGTGTGTTATATCCAAGTGCGCTTTTGATGTACTCTTATGTGCGCCTGCTTGGTATACATGCTTTCCAAGCACGCGTCTGCATGCCCCATTAATAACGTGTGTTGCAGTATGGTGCTGCGTAAGCAATGTCCTCCTATCCCAGTCTATTTTTCCATGGACTTTACCTTTGACAGGTTGTTCAACCCGATGTAAAATAACATCGCCGAACTTTTGTACGTTATTTACTCGTATATTGTTTAGATATCCAGTATCATGCTCTTGCCCTCCAGATTCTGGATAGAATGCAGTTTGGTCAAGAGCAACCCATGTCTTGCCATTAATCTCTCTTTCAGCAATTACAGTAGCATCAAATTCTTTGACATCCTCATAGTATAATTTTTTTGTTGGAGGAATACCCGAAACATCTACAACAAACTTTTCTTCTTCCTTTTTCTCTTTCATATGTCTTTCTGTAACCTTAACATAGAAGTTTGGTGGAATTTCAAACTGCTTACCTTCTTCCGCAGCAATCTCTGCAATAAGTTCTGGTGTTATGCCCTGGGATTCGTATAATTGTACAAGTTTTTCCTCTGTAATCTTTTGGTTAGATGTCAATAACGTTCTTACAGTCCTTCTTGCTCTTTGCAGTGTGCTTCTGTATTTCTTTTCTTCAACCTCTAAAATCTTATGTATAGAATCTATATTTTCTATAAGAGAAGGATACAACGGTTTTAAATATCTGGCATGCTTTTCAGCAATATCTATGAGTTGGAAATCAAAAGAATGTTGGTTTATGAGATTTAGTGCTCTTCTCAATATTACTCTAAGGTTATACCCTCCTCCAACATTTGAAGGTAGGCCACCATCAGCAATTGCAAATGCTAATGCCCTTGCATGGTCACAGATTGTATATATTGCTTCTACTGGTGCAGTTCTTTTCTGCAATTCCTCAACAGATATACCCAACTGCTTTGCGATGGTTTGTTTTGAAGATAAAAGGTCATGTTCATCAGCATTTATTGCGCCTGCGAGTTTGGAATATTTCAGATAAAACGTTTGGTCATAATCAACATGCTTTTTCATATCCTCAATCACAGGACCGAATACAGCATCATATGCTGTGGGAGTTCCTTGTGAAATCCATGCAAATCTTTCAAGCCCCGCGCCCATGTCAATGACTTTTTGTTCCATCTCTGTAAACTTTTCAGGAGTCCCCAAAAACTCTGTGAATACAGCATTTCCAAGTTCAAGTCCATGGGAATAGTACTCTAATGAACTACCAAAGGCATTTGGTCCAGCCCATATGTCCTCCACATATGTTATACTCTCTTCCGGAATGCCATACACCTTGGTGAGAAGTTCGTGATCTAGTTCAATACACCTATCCTTCCAATATCCTTTATTGCCTTCATATATACTATGCTGTCCTATCATGGTAAAACAGGAGAAGTGCCTTCCAGATATACCAATATTTGGAATGTCATTGAACCTCAAGCAAACTTGAGGGACAATAAGAGGGTTTGCAGGCATTTCAAATACTGTTTTGTTGCCTACGCTTCTCTGGAAATCAACAATAGAAGCAACAGTGAAATATAACCCAGGAAACCACCTGCATATTACTGGATACCTTGCGATGCTTGTATGGCCATGCTCAACAAAAAATTTCTCTATGGCTCGCCATGCTTTAATGTAATCAACATTTATTTTTGTAGGGGGTTTTCCCAAAAAAGAGTACTCCACACATGGAGGGTCTCCACAGTACTCTGTATTGCTTTTTGTCCAGAAAAACTTTCCACATTTTGGGCATTGTTTCCTTTTCCAACCATCCTCAAATAGGGACACCTTCCAGTACCTATCTGGATTTTTCCTAAACATCCTCATAACGTTGGATTTATCTACGCCCATAGTAACCCTAATGTTTAGTCATTTATTATATAAAAACTATAATAGTCCTGTACTCATCATTCTACGCAGCGTTATTATGAAAATACCAATACTGATTATGAAGTAGAGTAGAGGGATAACCTCTTTAAACAATGGAAGTTTTTCAGATGAAAAGACTATGGCATCAATAATTGCCCAGACAGAAGATAATACATAGATCTGATAGGTAAACGCACTCACCAACTTTCTCCTATAATGTTTTAGCCTCATAGATACTACTCCTAGGAATATGAACATTGCAATCAGGAAGAGAATAGTCCTGCCAAGGGCAAGTATATTCATATGTATCCCTCCACCTTGCTATAGTAGATTCCCATGATGATAAGCAAAAAGGCAATCATTGTTTCTGATGTTTGGACAGCGGCATCCCATTCAAAAAATGTAAAGAAGTGGAATAGCATCATCCAGAAAACAATCAATGTGAGAAGAGAAGATAGGTACATATACCTCTTTTTTGGCACTCTTCTCACTTTGGATGTAAGATATAGCATGAGTACAAATGTTGCAAACATTAATGAGCCATTAACCACCCATATTGTCTCCATACTACCACCTATGCAAAGAACTCCTCTACTTTGACCTCCAATCCTTTCTCTGTAAGAGAAAAGTTGATCCACTTGAGTGGGTGTCTTGTATCAAGCATCCTCACTACCCTAAGCCTTCTTTGCCCATCTTTTAATACCATTTCAATTGTACCGTCGCATACGTAATCAAGTGTAGAAACAACCCTTTCATTGTGTAAACCTTCTTCTAACACAACCATTGCGATAGAATTGTTTGTTTTGATTGTTCCACTAAATACTTGGAGGAATTTGAACACGCTCTTTTCATCCCCATACATAAGGAAATCTGATATAGAGTCTATGATTACCCGTGATGGAAGTTTTGTCTTTTTTAATCCCTCTTTTACAAGTTCGTTCAACTCATTTAGCTCAAGAAGGGAGTGTAACCTTGCAACTCCTTCTTCGTTTTTCAGTTCTCTTCTGGGAGTCCTCCAGGAATAGCAATCTATGAAAAACACATTTTTCAATATCTCTTTGTTTCCACCACAATAGTCTACTAACACCTTTTTTATATGCGAAACAGGCTCTCCCGTAACGATGTAGATGGCAAATTCCCTGTTTTCTAAGCCTTTACATATGAATTGCTTACAGAATGTTGTTTTTCCAGAACCTGGTGGGCCTCTTAAAAGCAGTACTGCTTTTGATGGAAACCCTCCTCCTAATAATTTGTCAATTCCGGGCACTCCTGACACACGTCGCTTGTTTATCTTTATCCCTCCTTTAAACTAAATGCATACATAAAAAACATACCCATTAATGTGGATGCAATGCCAGTTAAAGGTGTTGAGGCAATTCCTAGCAATGGGAGGAAGGCAGTTATTGTAATGATGCTAACAAACAATGCAACACCGGAAAAGATTAGTAGTATTCTCTGCTTGTTTATCTTTTTCACAAGGGATGACTCTAGCTTATATATGAGATAGAGAGAGTAAGCATTTACTAGTATAACATATTCCAAATAAATCCATATCAATGGACCAAATTCCATCACATATCCATACGCGATGTGCTTTATGGATACAACCATTGTTTTAGTGAACAGGACAAAAACAGAGAGCAACCCAGGTATTGCGTAAAAGCTTATGGGCAGTTCCCTATCAAAAAAACGTTCAACAAAGTGTAGTAGAAACATTGCGGAGAACGCGGCAAATACATATGCGCTCCTAACCAGGAGTAATGCATAAGGAGGATGGGAAATCCTAAGAATCATCTCAGATGCATTCCATGCAACAACGCACGCAAGTGCAAAAATAAATGGCGGATGATATCGCGTTTTCTTTATTTTGGGTATGAGATAAAGAAGAAGGCCCAGGTTCACAAAAAATCCAATCATTGAGAAGATTGCAAGGAATCGCATGATTGATTTTAGGGACATCTCCTTATAAACCTTTTCCATGCAAAAGTATATTAATATAGTCATTACTAGAAAAGAGTATGAACGCTTCTCTTACTGCAATGTTTAAAGCGCATAGGAAAACGATGGGGAAACAGTTGGAAGAAACACTTGTTTTGTTGCTAAGAAAATATAAGAAGAAGATAGCAAGGGAGTGGGCAACTAGACTCAAAGAAATTGCAGAAAGTAGAGGACAAAGACTCTCGTTCCCAAAGCACAAGCAGAGATTTGAAAAGGTCGTTGAGTATATAACAGAAGAAATAGAGACAGGGGAGACAGAACAACTCAAGCGCTTTTTTCTAACCATCGCGAAGAGAAGTCCAAGTTTTGGGTTTTCAATTGAGGAGGTACATATCGGATTTTCTGTGTTAAAGGAGGTAATGTATGAGATTATTGAGGAGAATACCTCAAAGCCAGAGCAGGTAAAATTGCGTAGATTATTCAGACGTGTTGTTGATGGAGATACTATACTACTGGCAAAGGCATTTCTGGGTGTAAGAGAAGAAGAGTTGAGGACATCAGAAGAGAAGTATAGGTTTTTAGTTGAAAATTCAACAGATACAATATTTACTATAGGTTTAGATGCAAAATTCTCTTTTATCAATAAGCATGGAATAAGAACCAGTGGGTTTAGTGAGGATGAACTTGTTGGCAAACCATTTACAAAGATTATACCGAAAAAGGATAGAAAAAAAGCAATGGGGATATTCAGACAGGTTATGCAGGGAAAAACCATACGGAATGTTGAATTGCCTGTTTTGCACAAAAATGGCGAAGTTGTAATTATGGAATTTAGAGCAAAACCAATCTACAAGGAAGGAAAGAGTATTGGGGGCATAGGTGTTGGGAGGGATATAACAGAACGTAAGAAGATGGAAAAACAACTAAGAGAAACAACAGAGCGATTGAAGAAGATATTGATGGATTCTACAGTATCAATAATTATTGTAGATAAAAAAGGTCACATAGAGATATTCAACAAAGGTGCGCAGAAACTTACAGGATATTCCCAAACTGATGTTGTTGGTAAGCCAGTAGATATCTTGTTCTCTGGCGAAGATAAAAAGGTAATAGTAGAATTGTTAAAAACCAAAGCTAGGGCAAAGGGGATTGAGGCAGTATTCAGAAAAAAGAACGGGAAAACAGTTCCTGTTGCACTTTCTATATCCAACCTATACGGAAATCAGAAAAATCCTTCTGGGGCAATAATCATTGCCATAGATGTTTCAAAGATAGAGCGAATAAAACAAGAATTAGTTAGAGAGAGGGACTTTGCTAAAAAGATTATAGAAACTTCTCCTTCTCTCATCGTTGTTCTGGATAAACGTGGGAGGATATTGCTTCTGAATAAAT
Organism: Candidatus Iainarchaeum sp.; assembly: GCA_021162685.1. GTDB lineage: Archaea > B1Sed10-29 > B1Sed10-29 > WALL01 > WALL01 > JAGGYF01. The sequence continues at coordinate 24,114 of JAGGYF010000035.1, forward strand.
GGGCTGAGAAGATATTGAAATGTGACAGAGAGAAGTATATTGGAAAAAGTTGGTTTACGCATTTCCTCAGGAAAGAGGATATTATACCCCTGAAAAAATACTTCAAGGAACTTTTGAAAGGCAATGTCAAACACAGACACAGAAGTAGGGTAGTAACAACAGATGGAAAGACCCGTACAATTGAATGGGACAATGCAATCATATATGACGAAAAAGGCGACATAGAAATGATTATCAGCATAGGCAGAGACATCACAGAACAGTTGCGCTTAGAGGAAGAATTAAAGAAAAGGTTAAAAGAGCTTGAAACATTTAAGAAATTTGCTGTTGGCAGGGAGTTGAGAATAATTGAACTAAAAAACAGGATAAAGCAGTTAGAGGCAATAAGATGATGGACAAGATTGTTGTGATATCTGAACCAATAAGTGTCATCTTCCTATTCATCATCATGCTCGCTGCTTTGGCAATAGTTATCATAGAGCAATGGAAACAGAGTACTGACAGGAAGATAAAGGAGAGGACAATACAATTGCGTGGATTACTTAAAGAAAGGGAGAAAGAGAAAAAGGAATTAGAAAACATGCATGCTGCATTATTGAATATGATGGAAGACTTGAATGAATCATATGAGGAATTAAGGAGAACAGACGTTTTGAAATCAAGGTTTATAAGGGATATGTCACATGAATTGAAGACCCCAGTTGCAGTAATCTCTGGTAATATCCAACTTCTTAGGGATAAGAGGATATACACAAATAGAAAACGCTTGGAAGAAGTATTGGATATGCTTGATAGAAACATAAAACGGCTTGAAGGAACAATTGATGAGCTTTTGAACATATCTCGTTTAGAATCACTTGATTTTGTTTTTAAGAAGGTGAACATATCAAAGATAATAAAAGAAAAGGTAAAAGAGTATGAACCAATAGCCAAGGCGAAAAATCTAAAGTTAGTTTATAAGGTTGAACCACTACCAAAAATTATGGCCGATGCTGAAAGAATAGGGTATGCGATAGGTAACATTATAAGTAATGCTATAAAATTTACAGATAAAGGATATGTCAAAATAGAGGCGAGGAAAAAGGGGAACGAAATAATCTTTAAGGTGAAAGATACAGGGAGGGGGATACCAAAGAAAGATACTGATAAGGTTTTCCGCAAGTTCTATAAGGTTTATCCAGAGATCCCTGGGACAGGCATTGGGCTTTCAGTGACAAAGGAGATTGTAGAGGCGCATGGAGGGCGCATATGGTTCAAAAGCAAGGAAGGAAAGGGAAGCACTTTTATATTTGCTATACCCATAAAGTAATGGTGGTGATATGGGCAACATATTGATAGTGGAAGATGAGCCTGATATGGCAAGAACTATTCAAATTATGTTGGAGAGTGAAGGTTATTCAACAGAAATAGCAGAGAATGTAGACAAAGCAATGAACATACTCAAAACAAAAGGTGCGGACCTTGTTCTGTTAGATATTATTCTGCCACAAGTGCATGGAGATGTTTTACTCAAAAAGATGCAGAAGTCAGAGAAACTAAAGAAAGTACCAGTGATTGTTGTTACAGTTGTTGACCCTGTAACAGGCATTAAAGAGGATATGAAAGAGATAAAAAAAGATGTAGGTTTCATATCCAAACCATTCAAAAAAGAACATCTTTTGAGGGAAGTAAAACAAAGATTAAAGGACAACTAAGAGCAGAGGTAGTGTAATATATAGACTAACTTACTTAGGAAATACCTTCATCAAGAATTCACAGTATGTGTCACCCAAGCCCCAGCATTTTGTTTCTTTTACAGCCACATTTTCAAGTTCTAGAAATTGGCAAAACGCGCCCCTAATCAATCCTCTTGTTATGTGACAAACTGGTTTATTCACTAAAGGTATGCCTGAGGCAACTGCACATTCATCAACTCTAAACGTGTACATCTTCATATTGCTCTCTTTTTCATCCTTCTTTGTTTTGTAGGTAACGATCCCTATCTTCTGTTCTTTGAAATATTTCACAATTGCATCTGCTAACTCATCTGTGTTCTTTGGTTTATATATTCTGACAAGTCTTCTTCCGATATTCTCACCTGCTTGGACACTATTACGTTCTGCTTGAAACTCTGGCATTATGTCATGGGCAGAATATATAAGTTCTTTTAGCAAATCAGCTGCAACCTCATTTTTTAGTTTCACTCGCGTTCCTTCAGGCGTTTCATATGTGAAGTCCATCTGATGCCCGTTTTTGAATACTTCCTCAACATCAAACTTGTACCCCTGTTTTTTTATTTCCTCTAAGAGTTCAACAATCTTGACACCACTCACAATTAGCACTTCTTTCAATTCATTTATTGTTTTTCCAGGGACAAACGCCCTTATCTCTCCGTTTAGGAAAACCTGTATCCTTAAGTTCCCTATGCTTTTCTCAAATAATTCAAGACCATCTACTTTCTTTAGCCCGCTGATTTTTGAGAGCTTCTTTGGGTCTAAATGCATCCCGATGTGATATACATACGCCTGTGCTTGCATATAACCACTTTATATAATCTCCTCTTGGTAGACAACAATACCCTTCGGTGTTATTTTGAATGGATAGATATTGTTGCTATGGGCAACTCCCCTCATCTTCACTATCTCTAATGCTCTTCTACGTTCGTTTCTTACAGGTATGTTATACAAAACAATGACACCATCAACAACGAACTCCTCTAGCGTGTATGTGGATGCCTCCCTCGTGAGGCTTTGACTTTCAGATGTTAGGAGGACTGTACAATCAAGGTTCTCCAAAAATCCGAGAAGGCCGATTAGCTTTCTTCTGAACTCAAATGTGTCACGTGTATTAAGTCGCAGTATAGTTAATGGGTCAATAACAACCCTCCTGACTTTATGTCTTGTAACATATGATTGTAACATATCTGTTAGTGTATCCCAATCAAATTTGTCCACAGTAGTTATCACAATATTTCCTTCTCTCAAATGTTTTTCTAAGTCCCAATTGAATCCTTGACTCAGGTTCTCAACAAGTTTTTCTGATTTTTCTTCTAATGAGATAAACAATCCTTTATCACCAAACTTTTCAGCACCATTATACAAAAACTGCATAGCGAATGTTGTCTTTCCAGAACCCGGCCCACCAGTGACCAAGACGTGCCTCTTTTTTAGGAGTCCACCACCAAGCATCTCATCCAATCCCTTAATTCCTGTTGGCACCCTTGGTATCTTCTCTTTCATTATACCACCATTTTTTACTTATGAATTGCCCCTATTTAAATATATCATATGTATAAATATAGTTATGGAAAAACTGGAGTATTATCTGGGTCCGCCGTTTAAACTTTTCGGGACTAGCGTATCCTTTGATGATGCAGATATCGTGGCTTATGGCATCCCTTTAGATTCAACAACAACATTCAAGAAGGGATGTTCAAGAGGACCAAATGCGATTAGAGAGGCATCACTAGAAATTGAGACATTTATTTCAGATAGGAGTATAGATGTTTTGGATGTGAACTCAATCTGTGATATTGGAGATATATGGATCCCAAAAGGAGATGTTACACAGGCGTTGGACACCATTACAAAAGTGACATCTATCATCTTGAATGCAGGCAAACTTCCTATAGCGTTAGGAGGCGAACATCTAATCTCACTTGGGTGCGTTCGGGCTTTTGATGATATTTCTTTAGTTGTGTTTGATGCACATGCTGATCTAAGAGATGAGTATATGGGCGATAAGTACTCTCATGCAACATGGTTGTACCATGCAATGTCAGTTATAAAACCAGAGAATATTCTAGTTGTGGGTGTTAGATCATTGAGTAAAGAAGAACATAAATTGGCTGAAGAAAAGGATATCACCATGTTGTTCATGCACGATATACTAAACGATATGGATGATACATTAGCACTTCTACGTGAAAAAACATCGGGAAAGCGCGTTTATCTAAGTTTTGATGTGGATGCATACGATACATCATATGTTCCTGCAACAGGCACACCAGAACCTGGGGGCTTGACAATCCACCAAGCAGCCGAATTCCTAAGAAACATCAACGGAGAGATTGTTGGAGTAGATATAACAGAAACAGCAAGGGATCCAGAGATGATTACACCAACAACTGCAGCGAAGACTATTGTTGAGATATTAGGTTTGTTTGCATGAGATAATTTTGAGTATCCCATACGGCGTGTTATTATAATATTTCACAAATGCATTCGCCTTTATCCTTACCTTTTTTCTTGATTTTGTGTATCTTGTCCCTTCTACAATCTTTGGTTTTTCTGATGTGACAATGTCATAAAACAGTTTTCTTTGCGTTTCTATTTCTTCCGGTGGTGAGCCATCAAAAAAACTTCTTCCTTTCACTTCATCTAAACTATACCCAAGAATGTTTAGTATCCTATCCGAAACATACAACTCTTCTGTTGTGTACATATCAATGATAACATCCACATCCGGATTATCCCTTAAAATCTTCTTAACTGCATCCATACTAGTCACTTATTTTGCAATCTTTTCATTATTTCATCAATCTTCCCCTCTTCCTCAACCTTTTTCATAAGCATTAGAGCAAACATATGTGATTCATCAACGCCATACTGTTTAGCATACTGGCTCAAGACAGACATTACGTTTTCTGGAAGTCTCACTTTAACATCCTCAATCTCTTGCTCTGCGCGAATCTTTTCAACATGTGCTTTTATCTCTTCCTCTGTGAGGTCTGGCTCAGAAGCCAGAGAAGCATGCAACTCAACTAGATTTAAAGACAATTCCCTTCCCTTACGCGCGGCTTCTCTGTCCAGGATATCCTGCGCCCTTTCTATTGTTTCTTTGTCTTTGGGTGATACTGTCCTTGGGGCAACATACCTTACAAAATCAAGAATTGCTCGCCTATAAAACTCGCTTGTGCGCGAATATCTTTTCTGTATAACCTCATCAGCCATGCGCTTTGTTTCTTTTGGTACTTTAAATATCCTTTCAATCATAAAAATCACTGGTAGTGGGCCATAGTCTGCCTTCTGTTTTAAGCGGCATTCGACTTAGCGTCCCTACGGACTTGCACGCTTTGAGGCCATGCGAGCACGTTCCACCTCCACACCACCGCTCAGTTCTTCACATCATTGCTGTAGGCAGTGTAGGAGTATCGTTTCTGCTCTCGCACAGGGATTTGCACCCCGTTAAGGCCACCTTTTCAGGCGCGTGGGCAGAACTTCCTCAGGAGATTATCTCTCCCGTAGCCGCTCACCCACTACCAAGCGACTTTACAATAGCCGCTATATGTATTTCTATTGAGTGAGATTTATAAATGTTTTGCAATATCGTTAGTTTTTCTTGTTTAATAGTTCTCTTAAAGAAAGATTATCAACTTTCTTAAGAAGTCTTCTCACATCTTCGTGGTCCTCCCTTTTTTATCGATCTTTTTCCTTACTAGTTCAATAAAATCTCGTGTATGGAGTTTTCCTTCATGCACAATCATTCTATGCCTATCTAAAAGAGTCTTGGACCATAGCGGATTATTTTCTATCTTTCTCGCAATTTCAATAAGCTCAGGCCTATTCCCTATCCTGCGTTCGGGCCCAACTCCTCTCATGAGCTCTCCTGCTTTTTTTACCTTGCATAAAACGCATTCTTGTGCGTTCAGCAGCTCTTTTGGCATATAATATCACCAGTGGCTTTTAGTTTTTGCAAATATATAAACTCAACGCAAAAATCCGAAGAAATAGAAGATGTTCCCAGCCGAATTCGCTGCTGGGAACAATGTTCATAGGAAATTCCATCTATGAACAAAAAGAACGTTGCGCCCTCGGATTCCCGAAGAGTTGCATGTGAGGTGTAGGTTTAGAGGTTCGCACTCGAGCTCTTAGTACTCGCGGGCTGAACACGTCGCCGAAGCTTCGTGCTTACACCCCGAGCCTATCAAGCCCGTCTTCTACGGGTGCTCTCGTCCTCGTACGTAACCTCAGTTGCCCAAGGCACGTACAAGGAATGGCTGACTCGTTTTGGGGGGGGCTTCGTGCTTAGATGCCTTCAGCTCTTATCCCCTGGAGCGTAGCTGCCCAGCCTGCCCTGTCGGACAACTGGTAGACCAGAGGCTCCGATCCATCGTTCCTCTCGTACTAGATGGACCTTCCCTCAGTCAGCCAACACTCCTACTAGGTGCCGCCATACTGTCTCGCGACGTACTGAACCCAGCTCACGTAAGCCTGTCATCTCCAGAGGAAGTCCGCTTATGACAATAATTTACCCAACCTTCGCAGCTGCTTTCCTTTTGTTGGATGTCTTGAAGGAATCAGTTGAACAAACTTTTTCAACGAATTCCTTGCACATATAGCCAGATAATAATTTATTCTTTCACCAGAGTCCTTGTTTACTTTCCCAGAGTTGATTCCCATGTTTTCAAGCATTTCTTTGATATGCTTGAGCCCTTTGGGTTGTTTTGAGAAAACCTGATCTGAGGGTCTTCCTCCCTCACCAAACAGGTCCCTTCTGCATCCCAAAAACCTGCAATGAAATGCTTTTGTATCTCTTCAGAAGCCTTCAAAACGCATTTTGGTGTTTCCCAGCTTGCCTGCGATTTAACAGGCATTTCCAATACTTTGTGGATATATTCTCCAACTAACTCGCTGTACAGCGTGAGAGTGGTTTGCTTGATAACTGGTCTCACACCAAACTGGTTCAGATAGATTGGCACGAGCGTTTCACGGAGCCAAGGTTGTTCGCTTTGCTCCATGCCCAGTCCAATGACGTTTCCATCGACTTGGATAAGCCAGCCATCTCTCAACGCACCTGCGAGATAAGCCAAATCCTTGTTGATTTGCATTGGAAAATGCACTGTCTTGGCTTTGTTGGTAACCATTTTCAAAGAGATTCTTTCAAACTCATCTACCAAACTGAGGTAGATTTTTACTGGCAGGTTTCTCCTTCCACTCAAGTATTGATATGAAGTCCACTTGTTTACTCCAAAGTGTTTTTGAAGGTAAGTGGCTCCGCCTCTGTCTTTGAGTGTTTTTTGAATTACTTTGAACTCTTTCGAATTCAAAACAACTCTTGTCTTGACTGCCTTTTCTCCAAGAATCTCCATCAAATCAACACCACATATCTGTTTTGTTTGTTGTGGTGTGATTTTCATTTTAATCACCGCTCCTACTCTTGGGAAAAGCAAGTATATATTGATTTAGCGTTAGCGACCGCGAAGCGGGAAATCAATATATACCTGCTGGCTTTCTGGTGAAAGAATGCGGACCTCCTACTGGTTTGATGGGTGAACAACCCCACCCTTGGCTGCCTACAGCCGCACAAGCCAAGCTCTTGACGAGCGACTTGTGCGGTTGCTGCACAGCCAGGATGGCTTGAGCCGACAGCGATGTGGCAAACCGCGGGGTCGATGTGGGCTCTTGCCCGCGACAACCCTGTTACCCCCAGGGTAGCTTTTCTGTCAGAACAGGCCCCCATCAAAAGGGACACTGTTGTTCGCTAAGCCCGGCTTTCGCCCCTGCGTTCCATGCTGTGCGGAACACAGTCAGGCCAGCGTTTGCCTTTGTCTCTTGACACCGGATTTCTGACCCGGTTAAGCTGACCATTGGGCGCCTTTGATACCTTTTCAAAGGCGTACCGCCCCAGTCAAACAGCCCACCTGGAGCTGTCCTCGCCGAAGCGAGTAAACGACACAGTTGGAACAAGGCAGTGTCTCATTGGCGCCTTCACACACCCTGACGAGCGTGCTTCGACGGCTCCTGCCTACGCTTAATAGTCCCAACCATGGCATAACACCAGGCTGCTGTAAAGCTCCATGGGGTCTTCGCGCCCCAGTAGGAGTCCGTGGCATTTTCACCACGTAGTAGGTTCACCAGGTTCCTCCCTGGGACAGTGGGAGTCTCGTTACGCCCTTCATGCAAGCCGCCAATTAAGCGGCGAGGTATTACGCTACCTTAAGAGGGTCAGAGTTACCCCCGCCCTTCACCGGCGCTTGGCTCCGTTGTGCCGGAGTTTAACGTACCGGCAGTGGGCAGACGTCAGCCCCCGTAAAAATGGTTGCCCATTGTCGGGGACCTACGTTTTTGGTAAACAGTCGGACTCCCCTTGTCACTGAGACCTGCTACTCCCGAAGGGTAGCAGGCACCCCTTCTACCAAGGATACAGGGCCAATTTGCCGATTTCCCTAGGGAGGATTCTCCTGCCACACCTTAGCCTTTTCAGCCAGGGCACCTGTGTCAGTTCTGGGTACGATTACAACAGATCCCATTTCCTACGTTCCTTTTCATGGGTCCCTGGAATCGACCGAACCCTTGCGGGCCCATCCAGGTTTGTGGCACTTCTCTCCTTTACGGATCTCCATGCCACTATCCCTGTTAGACAGAACGACGGTTCTGCTCGGCCTATCCGGAGACGTCAGAACGTAGGCTTTCGTTGCCGAAGGGTACTGTTGTAGTACCGGAATATTAACCGGTTTCCCTTTCCCAGGCTTCGGGTTGCGGGCCTGGTTAGGATCGACTAACTCTCGGCTGACGAGCGTTGCCGAGAAACCCTTGCCCTTTCGGTGGTCAGGATTCTCACCTGACTTCGCTGTTACTACTGGCAGGATCTTCATTCCAGCAAGGTTCATTGGACCTTACGGCCCAACTTTATCCCTCGCCGGACGCCTCCTTACCAGATCAGAAGCAAAATGCTTCTGCTCTCAGGTATCGGTGGCTGGCTTAGCCCCGTCCATCTTCGCGGCCAATAACCTAGACGGGTAAGCTGTTACGCACTTTTTAAAGGATTGCTGCTTCTGAGCATACCTCCCCGTTGTTTTAGGCTATTGACTCGCTTTGCCTTTAACACTTAGCCAGCGCTTAGGGACCTTAACCTGAGGCTGGGTTGTTCCCCTTTCGGACGCGGAGCTTACCCCCACGCCCCGACTCCTGTCTTCTCAGACGCCAATACGTTCGGAGTTTGACAAGAAGGCTGAGAATTTCTTCCCTTGACCTTCTAATCAGTGCTCTACCGCATTGGCTGTCTCAGACAAGGTCATCCTACGAGATGTCTCAGGAGGAATCGGCTATTGCCCGGCTCGATTGGAATTTCACCCCTACACGCAGGTCATGGGAACGAATTGAGCTCAGCACCCCTTCGGTCCTCCATCAGCCAGATGGCTGACTTCAACCTGCCCACGTGTAGATCGCCCGGGCTTCCGATCTTACGGCCTTGATTAAGAGCCCTTATGGGACTCTGCCCCTCTCCGAAGATGCGGGCTTTCGGTTTCCCTACGGCTTCGCTCCTAAGAGCTTAGCCTCACCAAGACCGTAAACTCCCTGCCTCATGCTTCAAGACGAACGACGCAACCCTGGTTGGCTACTCTCGTACTAATGGCTTGCGCCATGTTCCTTCGAGTAGCTTAGCCTTTCAGGCCGCGTCTCATGTAACCGTTTGGTTTCAAGCGCTTTTCATCCCCCTTCCGGGGTCCTTTTCAGCTTTCCCTCACGGTACTAGTGCGCTATCGGTTTCAGGATGTATTTAGGGTTGGGAGTTGATTCTCCCAGTTCCCGCGCGACTAACCAACGCACGGTACTCTGGATCCCAGATAACAACCAACGCATTGCTCTCCTACGGGACTATCACCCTTTATCGTGCTGCATTCCAGCAGACTTCGGATTGCATGCATTGGCCGAATCTGGTCCACGACACCACATCTCCTGTAGATTGCTCTACAGGATTCGGTTTGCCCTGTTCCGCTTTCGGTCGCCCCTACTCACGGAATCGCGGTTGCTTTCTCCTCCTTCGGGTACTAAGATGCTTCAATTCCCCGAGTACCCCATTGTTGCCAATGAATTCGGGAATCCCAGGTTCTACGGCTGTATGCGCCTCGCCTGGGCTTATCGCAGCTGACCACGCCCTTCATCGGCTCCTGAACCAAGCTATCCACCAAACGGCGTAACGCGAAGTCTCTAAACCTACATAACCTCTGCAACCGTCCTTTCGGACGCGCAACGTCACTGCGGATGTCCTGGCTAGGGACCTCCACTCTGTTGCAATCACATTGCGTTTTTACACGCAATGCTCATCTGCAAATGGACTCGGAGGGATTTGAACCCCCGACCCCTCGCGTGCAAGGCGAGTGCTCTTCCACTGAGCTACGAGCCCATGGTGAGGATTTCAAGGTTACTCAGCCCAGAGTAGTGGGGGATTTCCCCCCGTATGTGTGGGTCAGAACGATTCGGGTTCCCGTTTGCACACGTCACTTCCTTTTTAGAAAAGGAGGTGATCTAACCGCAGGTTCCCCTACGGTTACCTTGTTACGACTTAACCCTCCTCACAAAGTTCAGATTCGACTAGACCCTTGGTGGATCTAGCCTCGTCTGAACCTCGCTCGGATGGTTTGACGGGCGGTGTGTGCAAGGAGAAGGGACGTATTCACCGCGGGATAGTGACCCGCGATTACTAGGGATTCCATCTTCATGAGGGTGAGTCCCAACCCTCAATCCGAACTAAGCCAAGGTTTACGGGTTTGGCTTCCCCTTTCGGGGTCGCATCCTATTGTCCTTGGCATTGTAGGCCGCGTGTAGCCCAGGAAATTCGCGGCATACGGACCTACCGTCGCCCGCTCCTTCCTCCGACTTATCGCCGGCAGTCCCTCCAGAGTGCACCTCCTTCCGTGGAAAGAGGTTTGCAACTGGAAGCACGGGTCTCGCTCGTTGCCTGACTTTCTGCCGTGACTGCCTCGAGCATCTTGACAACTCGCCAGTCACGTTAACAGGACACCTCACGGCACGAGCTGACGGTGGCCATGCACCAGCTCTCAGCGCGTCAAGTAAGCCCTTCAGGCTGACCATCATACTGCTGTCGATCCTAGTGAGATGTTCGGCGTTGTATCCAATTAAACCGAAGCCTCCACCCCTTTTGGTACGCCCCCGCCATTCCCTTTAAGTTTCATCCTTGCGGACGTACTCCCCAGGCGGCCGGCTTAACGGCTTCCCTACGGCGCAACACAACCTCGGAGGTTATGTTACACCAAGCCGGCATCATTTACGGCTAGGACTAACCGGGTATCTAATCCGGGTCGCTCCCCTAGCTTTCGTCCCTCACCGTCGAGCCCGTTCCAGTTGGACGCCTTCGCCACCGATGGTCCTCCCGGGATCACAGGATTTTACCCCTACCCCGGGACTACCTCCAACCCTTCCCGGCTCCAAGTCCTGCAGTATCCCTGGCAATTCCGATAGTTAAGCCACCGGATTTCACCAGGGACACACAGAACCGGCTACGGACGCTTTAGGCCCAATATACGTGAACACCACTCGGGCTGCCCGTATTACCGCGGCTTCCAGTTTGCGAGCACAGTTCTTAACATATTGTCCTCGCAAATGGCTGGCACGGGTCTTACCCAGCCCTTATTCCCCAAGCGGTCTAGACTTGGGAAAAGGCTACATAAGTAGCCACTTGGAGTCCCCCTGTCACGCTTTCGCGCATTGCAGAGGTTTCGCGCCTGCTGCACCCCGTAGGGCTAGGGTCCTTGTCTCAGTACCCTTCTCCGGGCTACTGCTTTCACAGCCCGTACGGATCACAGGTTTGGTGAGCCGTTACCTCACCAACAGCCTAATCCGCCGCAGGCTCATCCTATGGCGCCCGAAGGCTTTGAGGAATGGAACGTTCCAGTATCCATTCCCTATAGCGTATTACCCTCAGTTTCCCGAGGTTATCCGCTACCATAGGGTAGATTACCCACGTGTTACTGAGCCGTTTGCCGAGTGCTCTAGGCACTCTGACTTGCATGGCTTAATCGGACTCCAATAGCGGTATTCTCCAGCAGGATCAACTGGAGTTTGGGCCAAATTAGGAGTACTTCCTTAATTGGCACGGGAATGTCCCTTCGTTCTGACCCACATCAGATGGAATAGCATAGCTTCCCATCCTCATGAAACTACATGAGCATACATACTAGTGAGCATAATGCTACTACTCAGAAACCTCCTCTCGGAGATTTCCTCATGAAAGGCACCATTTTCGGTTCGAAAATGGCAAAAATCGTGCAAGCCTATATTATATTATTAGGGCTTTTTAAACCTTTCGGTTGGCCGGTCGGGCAGAATTCGCAGGGGAGTAGGTTCTACCACAAAAAGCTAAGTGATGAAAGCCATCTTTCCCCTTCAAAAGAAGTAGAGATTCTTATACTGGGAGTAGTTGGGGATTAAAGTCGCAAAGCCGTGTCACCTTGCAACCTTGAACCCTATGATACACTTTCCATCACCAATTGGACAGTAAGCCCTTACCCTTCCTGCGATATTTTGGTTAACCGTCAGTGTCTCTCCATCGCACTCAAATGCGTCGTGGTCTGTAAACATATAGTTCTCGCACTTTGCCTCTGAATCATCACTTCCATAATCTGCACCATCACAGCAGAACACTACCATGCCTCCATTCATTCCTACCTCTTCTGCAATAGCATCTGCCTCATATTCGACTCCTTCCTGGAACTGCACAACTGCTGTTGATGTACTCGCAACACCTCCCATCCTCACCTTGTTCAGCTCTTGACCCATAATTGTTAATGGATGTTCTCCATAAACTGTGATAACTCTCTTGCTCGGGATGCTCAGCTCATATATGAAAAGACCAGCCCAAGCAAAGAACAAAACCGCTGCTATGCCTATAACTGCGACCTTTTGGCCTGTTTGCAGCGAGCTGAACTTCTTCCTCAGCGGAGACTTTCTCTCACCTACTTCCTTAAAAGCCTCTTCAAGCGCCATAACCGCCATCAGCACCATGCCCCCATAAAAACCAAAGATTGCTAAGAGAACGAATACGATTGATATCATCTGGATGTCAATCACGGCAAAAGCCATTGCAAGTATGCCTGCTACAATTCCACCAGCGAACAGGGAGATGCCTATGCTCAACGTCTTTGTTTCCTTTTTAATTATGTTCTTCTTTTCCAGCGTGCCAAGTACTGTTAAAATTATGCCACTAAACAATACCAGAAGCCCCAAAAGGAATACGAGAAACATGGTGCCTGAAATGTACACGCCCAGTATATCCAATGCAGATAAGACCGCTAACACTCCTATACCCACAAGAAGGGCCCACTTACCAATTTTAATTGCATTCATTTCAATCACACCAAGTATATTGCATTAAAGAACGGCCAAAGGAAAAGCCCTATTACAAGAGCATAAAAGCAGTATCTCCAAAGGCTCAATTTGCCATATAGCTTTTTGAGTATAAAGTAAGGCGCGCCCCACACCAGTGCAAACATCAGACCTGCAGTAATCCACTGCAGAGGAATATAATAC
>JAGGYF010000043.1 GCA_021162685.1 Candidatus Iainarchaeum sp.
CCATTCCAGAGTTGACCCTCTCTCAACATTTCCTCCATTGTTGTAATTATCTTTTCAATGCGAGGGATGCCTCTTGGGATCCTCAACCTTTTTAAAATATCCTCCGCAATCTCATTTGCTTTTTCGGGTGTCAACCTATGTTTTTCAGATATATGTTGTGCAAGCATATCTTGTGCAATTTCAGCTCCATGCTTTTCAAGTAGTTCTTTTGCTATTGATTCCAATGTGGGAATATCTATCGGCTTTATACCTATATACTTTGGATGAATTCCTGATTCAAGAAGAAATGTAACTTGTTCATTACTAAGTTCTTCTGTTTTTACCCATACCTTGTTTCTATTAAAGAGAGGCAATTTCCTAAATACTGTTAGCAAAATATCGCCTGGAAGTTTATGGATATTGTTTGCAATTGCTATTAGTTCACCCCTGCTTAGTACTTCAAGTAGTTCTGGGTTCTCTCTCAAATTTTTTATTATATCCCCTAACTTTCTTCTTGCTGCAGGAAGAATCTCTTCAGCAGAGACGCCCCTTTTCAAAAGAAACTCGATTTGATCTGCTGTAAGTTTCCTTGGGTCAAGAAAGACCTTTCTTTCTTTTAGAAGCGCCTTGTTACTAAATAGTAATAAGAGAACATCATCAGGAATTTTATGAGCGTTATTTGCAAGTGTTATCAATTCATTTCTTTTTAGTGTTTCAAGCTTTTTTGGATTTTCCAATACGATCTTTACTATTTCATCTAAACCTCTTTTTTCTGGCTTTTTCTCAGCTTTCTGAAATGCTTCCTCAATAGTCTTTTCAATTTTAGATCTATTCGCACCAACAATTTGTTTTACATTCCACTTAGCATTCTCTTTTGCATCTAAATAACTTTGGAATGCATCTTCATATCTGTAAAATTCTCTTTCAACAATTGAATGGACATTCTCTTCTTTGCATATCTTATAGATGTTATCTACGTGCTCTCTGTTGTGCAGTTCATTAAATGCATTTTCTTCATGTATTGAGATCTCCTGTTCTCTGTGAGGTAATGTTTGCTTTACTTTTGTAATATATCTATTCAATGCAATCCTGAGTTGTCCTTTCTGGCGCAAAACATTTCCATCTTGCTCTGCAAGTTCCTCCATAAACCTCGAAATGGCCCTTTGTTTAAACTCGTGTTTTGGTAAGTCAGATGGAATGGTTTTGATAACTTCTTGCAATATTTTCTCATGTTCCTTGCCAAATCCCGGAGCTTTCTGAATCCTTGGCTTTTTTCGTTTTTTACGCATGTTTTTGCATAATGTTTGCATTCTTTAAAAGAATTTGTATGGAAGAAGTTCAATCTCACGAAAACGCTTGAAAATAGAGGGTTATTTAATTTTAATGTCTAGACACTTCTCTCAATTATCTTGCCATTCATTCCATCTATGTACAGATGCCTTGGCCCATGCTTTGAAACCAGCCAAACGTGGTATACTGGCCTGTATACCAGAGAGATATTCCTTATCCGTATCTCCCCGAATATCTTTGGGATATCTGCAATATTCTCTTTTGGTATCTTTGGGGCAATTGCCCTTGTGCTGTTTGTTTCCTCCACTACAAAGTGTGTTTCAAGCATCGTGTATTTTGGTTTTGTGACATCATCCTTCTCAGGCAAGCTGAGTTTCTGTTTTATGGAGTATATTGTTGTTCTCCCATCCTTCTCTGATTGAAGGATGCCCATCTCAACAAGGTCTTCTGCATTTGTCCGTGCAGTGGTCTCTGTTATATTACAGTAACCAGCAAGTCCTTTTGCACTGGCCTTCTTCCCTCTTTTTAAAACAATTACTATCCTCCTTTTGTTTGGTGAAAGTTTTGAGAGCAGGCCAGCACCTTTTGTACTCTCTAAACCATCTTTGCCTACACTTAATATCTCTCCTGTAATACCATCCACATAACACGTGCTTCTTCTAAATCCTCTTTTCTCGTAGCGGTCATATTCAACCTTGTATATCGGATGCAACTCCAGTTCAATGTTCTTTATGAATTCCTCATCTCCGATGAGCCATAGGAACTTCTTTTTTCTATGTTTTCTTGCGATTTTTTCTGCGGTTCTCTCGCTTATGTTTGGCTTGAATGCAAGTATTGTTTCCCCAGGCTTAAATTCTTCTTTTATCTCCTTTTGCTCCTCTGGTTCTTCTTCCTGCTTTGCTCTGATGTATTCGTTTTTAATTTCATATCTTTCGTCTTCAATAATTCCGTTGATTATCTCTTCTGTTTTTATCTTCACTTTGTATCTCTTCTTTATGGTTTCAGTTAACTGATTTATCTTTCTTTTTGACACCCTGCCCTTCTCCTCAATCTCTTTGATAATCATCTTTATGAGCATACGTTTTACTTGTTCTGGTTTTATGGCCTCTTCAAACTCAACTGCCTTCGCTTCTCTGCCTTCGTGCTGGCTGAATCTTGGCCTTATCTTCATTGCAAACACTCGTGATGTTTCATCACTTCTGTCGCCAACTAAACATGTTCCTATGGGCAGTGTCTTTATGAATCGCTTTGAGTATTCTTTTGGAATTTCAGCAGGCATCCTCTTGAATACTGCTTTCAGGTCATCATCAAACACAAGTTTATGGCAGATAAGAATGTCTAGCTGGGAGAGTATTCTGGTATCTATAGCAGATGGTTGCTGTGTTGCAAACACGAGGGAACAGCCAGGCCTTCTTCCCTGTTTTACGTATTCTATTAGTGCATCTGAGGCAGCTGTTTTTTTGGAGCCAGAGGGTATCAGCGTATGTGCCTCATCAATAAACAGCCATGTTGGAGGGATTTCTGTCTCCAGTAAATCATCCATATTCGCTGCAAAACGTTTCATCGCAGTTTTTCTTGTTGACAATTTTCTCGCATTTAGAATTTTCCTTGCCAATATACCTATAACCAAACTTGTCACTTTTTCATCCAAAAAAGAAACATCTATGACTGACACTTCGCCTTCCTTACATAGTTCAACTAAAGGGGTTCCTTCTTCTGTAAAAATGCCCCATGATTTTGCTGCTTCAAATCTTGAAACCAATGCCCTTCGTGATTCTACCTTAAATCCTTTTGCGCTACTTGTAAGTTCTTTATCATTGTTCAAGCAATTTATAATATCATCAATGCCATATTCTGGATTGCCATCCACCTTTTTTCCATCTTTTGTCACATATCCTCTCATTACTTTCTCAACTGTCTTCTCCAACAAAAGACCTGTTGGTGAAAATCTATCAATATCAAATGTGAGACACCAATCCTCAACAGTGAGGTCTGCTGGTCTCAAAGCGTAAACCTTGTCAAATGTTCCTTTTGGTAATTTGTCTCTGACACCATACGGCACGAAGACATTTACCTTATCAACGCCTTTCGGGGTTAACCCCATACGTATGAGTTCGTCAAGTTCTTTCTCATCTTGATTTGGATATTTCATTGACCAGTATATCCCTATTGGGTCAATGATAACTGATGCGACATTTGGATTTTTTGTGTTCAGTTCTTCAATCATTACCCCTAAGTCATAGGAATTATGAGATACAATCCCTCCATTGGTGCCCGCGATGAAGTTGTGCGTGTCCTGCACTGTTATATCATAAACATAGCCTTTGTAGGGAATACTCTCAACTTCAACAATTTCATCCCAATATACATCACTGTTCACTAAGTTTTCCAGCAAGCCCATTTTCTCCTTCAATTTCTTATCTTCAAGTAGGTCCTTCGTTTCCGAGAGGATGATGTTTCTTATTTGTTGTAGTCTATTCTTGTCGCCGATCACTTTCCTTAATTCCTTTAGGGAAGCTATATCCCCTCTTTTGTACAGTTTTTGGATGAGGTTGTATTGGGCGCGGAATTTTCCAACAAAGACACCCAACGCCTTTCTGCTTGGGTAGTACTTCCCATCCTCATAGGCTTTTTGAGCTGACTTATGTGAAATGTCTTTTTGCCTTAAACCTAGCCTGTTTCTTACGAACTTAAGCGTTGCACCTATGCAAGGTATGGTATCATAATTGGGGTTTGATTTTTTCCCAAGATGAGTATCAAGTATATCTTGTTTCCTTGTAGCCATGAATCCAATGTGCTCTTTAAACTTTCTGAGGTTTTCTGTCCCATAGATTGTAACATCGTAGTATTTTCTCCTTGTTCTATCATGCCTCATTTTTTCCTTGACTGTTGAAAAGATACCAAATCTTAGGAGCAAATAGGCAAGTCCATTTGCGATGGATGGGCTTGCAGTGGATATCTGAATCTCTGGTGCAGTCTTGCTTACATATCCTTCACAATCTATAAATACCCTAAGAAATTCTGCGACAATCTCGTTTGGAGCAGTTAAAATAAACTGAGGAACGACCTTCTCACGGGATTTCCTCCCTGTTTTGTACCCTATCTCATCTAGGAATAATTTAAGGCCCCAAGAATCAACATACTTACTCATGTTATTGTCCTTTGCATCAAGTCCAAATAGCTCATTGGTTAAAGCAGCGAAATCTTCTTTCTTTTCAACCTCCTTATTTGTGAACATCAGCCTGTAGCACTTTTTGTTATTTTTCAGAACTTCGGTCCCCTCTGCTAATACATATGCTATGAATCTCGCAAACTCTTTACTAACTTGTGGTGTTTTGATTGGCAGAGACCTTGAGGTGAATCTGACAAACGCTGAGCTGAGTTCCTGAACGTGTTGCCTGCCTTTTTCGGTTAGGGTGGCTGTTAACGGGCTGTTTCTTTTCAGAGTGATTAATCCGTCTTCTTCAAGAGCATGAGCTATATCCCAACTATGTGAACTGTCTAATGCTACACTTACCTGCTTTGGACCATTGATTAACGAGTGGAGGAATTTCTCCTTTAACTGTGAGTGGGCATTTGAAAAACTTTGTTCGCATTCTAAGCTAAAATTAAAAGATGTGCCTTTTGGGTTTATCCTCAATTCTCTTGGTATTGCAATGTATGCTCCTTTTGAAATCTTTCCTGCTTTGACCCATTTAGGTTCTTCATCAATTACCAATAAGGGGTGCTCTTTTGTGACTGTAACTTCCCTGCCACTCCTTGTTCTCAACTTTACTAAATTTTCACTCACTTTTTTCCGGTAAACGTGTGAAATCCTAGAGAACTTTTGTTTCAAATCATTTCCTAGACTGATAACTCTGACATTTTTTGTTACTTGTATAAGCTCTTCGTTCTTATCCTTTTTCAATACTCTACCATCTGATAGCTCATCAAATATCTCCTTTATTGTCTTCAGACTTCCATCCGCCATTAAAACATTTTCTGTTGGGAGCAGGCATTTCCCAGAACCTCTTGCTCCTGATATAAATATAACATGAGGAGCAATAGCATCCAAGTAAACAAGTTTTCCGTAACCATCCTCTTCAACAAGTCTCCCAAGGAGCAATGCACCGTTTCTTCCATACTTCTCATGTGTTGCCTTGGTCCTCCCTATAAAAATTGCTTGGCCAGAGCTATCCGTTAGTGCTTTTAGGGTGTCGTTTACTCTGGGACTAAATGTCATGCCTTTTTTAATGCAGAATGCGTATAAATATGTGATGGCCAGGCGGGGCATAACCACACAACGTTTTAGGATTATCGGAGAACTTCTGCAGCATATTCCAGATATAAGAAATGGCTCAATCCACATGGTTTTTTCTGATATCGCAGGGCGATTTGGTGTAAGTGAAGACACTGTAAAGAACGTGTTTATGGATATGCTATGGGCAGCAAACCCTAAGCATAAATTTTTCAGGGAGAAAAAACCGCGGTCAAGAAATGCAAAGGATGCCCTACCTGTGTATTTTGAACGAGGCGTAGATAAGAAAGAGTTTGAGGAAGCGTGTAATACCTACTTAGATAACCAGATGAAAAAGACATTTACAGAGGAGAGATTAAAACGCATCAATGCGCTAGTTGACTTCATCTCAAAAAGGCCAGATAATATACGATATGATGCCCTACATCAGTTTGTGGAGAGATATAATAAAGGGAAGCCAAAGAGAGAATGGGTCACATACGAAACACTCAAAAACGACCTATACGGCTTAGCATATGCAACAATTGATCTTCCAGATGGTAGCAAAACAACAAAGAGAGATGTTGCTCCAGCCCATAGAAGTGATTTTGAAAAGGTAAGAAATGCAATTGAGAGGGGCCTTGTAGATTTTGAAAAGGCAAGGTATGCAAGCCAATTATTTCTTGAACATGCACCAGAAAATGATGTTGAGAGGATGCTTCGTGTTTACAAAACAGATGATCCAGACATAGAAAGAATGGCTCAACGATTCGTTAAGTATTTGAGTTGGATGAGGGAATTAAGAGAGCAGCATTGGAATGCCCATCCTGCACGAGCGTATTCAATGGTTTGGATTTTAGCAGGGAATAAGATACATAACGAAATACCCGAAATAATTGATAGAGTATATGGGCTGCACAGGCTTGCCAAAGATATAGCTAAAGGTAAGATATCTGTGGAAGATGCAATACAGCATGAAGCGCTATCAAAATATGCTAGAGGTATCACTAAACCAGAACAATTATTGAAAAGGATAGAGAAGGAGTATGGGATAAGACATAACATGAGAGAAAAAGAGCTTAAAGAGATTGTTGACAAGGCGTATAAACAACTGTGGGAGGAAAATTTCTTGAAAGTCCAAGCGCTTTTCCATTACGAACAGGCGAGGATAAAACTCGGAAATCTTATAAAGGACCATAAAGAGACAATGCCAGATGGAGTAAGGGAATATTATGAGAGCCTATATAAGACAATAAGGAGATGGAACGACCCTGCGAAAAGCCTTAGGAATGTTCCCTCTATTCCAAAAGAACATTGGAAACGACTTTACAAGGATACAGTCAAGAATTATGGAAGGCGCATAGAACAGATAACGTTCCATGATGATGATATGCTCAACGATTTCCATAAGCGCATCCTGATCATAGGGAGACATCTAAACACAGCAGATAGAATCTACGCAGAGCATATGCGCGTAAGGGAAAAGAATAAATTTAGGTGGTAACATGCCTCTTAGGAGAGTATCTGAAGAGGGATTAAAACTCATGCGAAAGTTCCATGATAGAATGACACATAGCAGAATAAGGCCAACGGATATTGATCATGGAAACATTCATCTATTGAGTGGTGAGGAGAGGGAGAAAAAGGCAAAGGAGATCATAGAGGAGTATAATCTGCCAAACATGAGTTCAGAACAGTTAGCAAATGCTGTGAAAAATCTTATTGAGAGAAAAATGCCAGTTATAAAATTTAACATTGTTCTGGAGGCAATGGACCACATGGATTTTGATGAGTTATACCGCTCTTTCATTGGTGAGGAACCTCCAGAGCAGACAGAGGAGGAAGGAGAGATTTCAAACGTTGTATTGAGAAGGACACTTCTGAAAATGCTAGAAACACAGGGCGATGAATGGCTATCTGAATTGGAACATGAGAAAGCAGCACATGATACATTGAAGGCTGTTGGCGTTGATCTTCCTGAGCCGCGGATAGAACCACCGCACGTTGGAGTAATAAACTTCAGGATGCTCAATGAGTGGGCAGAAAAGGCAATTGAGGAGGATGAGATTCTAAAAAAGATGGGCGTCCCTGAGCTTTCCTTTATCGCTGAGTGGATGAGAAGGATAAAAAAGCAAAAGAAAGAATGATTATTCGGGCATTTCCATGAACCATGGACACTCTGATACCCCTCTTTTTATTGAATAGATATATAATGTTGGAAGGGTTGGCATGAGAAACTGCATTTCAGGTGGAGAATATGTAAAGAATACAGCATCGCTATATCTTTTTTCTAAGGTTTTCTTTTCACTAATCCTTACCTTTAAATATCGCTCAGCTGCTTTTTCTGCGCGTATCCTCGCGTGCTTCTTTGCCATTGGAATGAATTTTGATACTAATGTATCATCAATCTTTATGTTATAGCTACTTTCATATATGTCAGAAAGCCTTGTAATTTTAAATCCATAATGTGATACAATGGGAAGCAGACTAAAATAGTACCTATTACTTTCAAATTTTGTGCGCCCGTTTATTACAATCGAATGTTTGTCGCAAAAGATTATCTCAACATTTGTTGGTATTTCTTTTGTCATTCTATAGATATTATCAAGAGCCAACACATCACTATAATCTGCCATTCCTGTTTTGCTTTCTTTGTGGCCTCCCCACATCCCCACAAGCTTTAGAGGATTACCGAGCATTATTGATTCTCTTATGCGTTGTTTTAGAGTTTCTGGTAGGAAGGGCCATGCTCTTCTGAACTCCCTTTTCGTAAGCATTTTGTATATGTGTTTTTCATCCATTTTTGAGGAGAGCCCAGGCTAACGAAAAAGGGAAATTATGGGCTCTCCTTCCCACCCAGCGTTTATCTATGCCTAGTAAAGGTTTTTATAGCTGGATAATAAAAGATATGATAGTATGCATACTAGTATATCAAAATGGCTCGGTATAACAGAACAACAATTAGAGATCATAAAAGCTGTGCAAAAACTGCAGTTAAACAATGAGAAAACAACCCCAAAAAGGATAGAAGAACAATACAAAAAGACAACTGGAAAGCACATACAAAAACCGAATCTATTTAACCAGTTAAGAACGCTTGTTGAGAAAGGGATACTTTCTAGAACAGATAGTGCGGAGTATATCATTTCATATAATAACATAAAGTATGAAATACTGAAAACAAAGCAAATACTTTCTGATGAGATAAAGGAGATAGAAAAAGCAAACTTGGATATAGAGTCATTCATGAGGAAGATATCTAGTACACCATTGAGACCCATACTTAGATATTATAATGAGAGCGAGTTTTATGATGAACTAGCAAAGCTTATTCAGTCAGCAGACGCATTCTATTGTACAACAAAGTTTCCTGCTGTGACATTTGCTAGTATTATCAACGAGGGAGGATGGGATTACTACAAGGTGTTATACAAGAGAGCAATTATTGATAAAGACCTTGAAGTTTTTTATTTAACAGACTTTACTGTCAAAAATCTTCTACATTTCGTCAAGATGCTTAGAAAGAAAGATGCAGCAAGACCTATAGTAACTAGGCTCTCCAATGTGTTAAAGGAATGTCCAAATATACATATAAATTATGTTCCTAATATGTATGGCATGGACATTGCAATGCCAGAGCAGGGCTTTCCAAAAACATTTTTTGTTATGATAAGGGATTCAGATATGTATACTACAGGGGGCCTCTACATAGATTCTCCAGAGATAGCAACTGATGTGAAAGGACTTTTCCTAAGGAACTTTGAGAAGGGGAAACCAGTAACCTCAAGGGTTTTGAGCAGTGTAATGGGGCTGATTGGTTAGAAATATAATCACAAAAGAAATCCTTTTAAATATCAATGATTTAAAAACTAAGAGGCCTTGTTCTCTTGGTTTTAGGGTGCTTCTATGGACGAGCAAGAGGTCATAAACTATTGGAATGAGCACAACATACCAAAGAAGGTTTTGGACATCAATAAAGGGAAAAAGAAATTCTATTTTTTGGATGGTCCTCCTTATGCAACTGGAAACATACATATGGGTACTGCTTTGAATAAGATTCTCAAGGATTACTATCTTAGATATTTTAGGATGAGGGGATATGACGTTTGGTGTCAGCCGGGTTATGATTGTCATGGTCTGCCAATAGAGAATAAGGTGGAGAAGAAATTAGGCATACGTGGAAAGGAAGAGATTGAGCAGAAGGTAGGTGTGAAGGCATTTATTGAGGAATGCAAACACTTCGCAACACAGTATATAGATGTTATGAGTCAACAGTTCAATGATCTCGGCGTGTGGATGCACTGGGATAATCCTTACTTAACTCTCCACAAAAGTTACATGGAAGGAGCATGGTATACATTCAAAAAAACATTTGAGAAAGGGCTGCTATACAAGGGAAAGTATCCAGTCCACGTTTGTCCAAGATGCGAAACAGTTGTAGCATACAACGAGATAGAGTATGAGACAAGAGAGGACACTGCAGTATATGTTAAGTTTAAGTTAAAGGGCAAAGACAACGACTATCTGCTCATATGGACAACTACTCCTTGGACATTACCCGCAAATACTGGTGTCATGGTTCATCCAAAATATGAATACGCAAAAGTAGAAACAATGGCAGGAAACCTTTGGATTGCTAAGGAGTTGGTTCCAACAGTTATGGAAAAACTTGAGATGGGCTACAAAATTTTAGAAGTTGTTAAGGGCAAGGACATGGAAGGATGGGAATACGAACATCCAATGGATATCCCATTGCAGAAAGGCATACAAGGAAGGGTTGTTCTCTCAGATAGATTTGTAAACCTAGAAGACGGAACGGGATTAGTACATTGTGCTCCTGGGCATGGAATGGAGGACTATCTAGTAGGAAAAGAGAACGGGCTGGCACAATTAAGTCCACTGGGATTAGATGGTAGATTTGATGATAGCGTTGGAAAGTATGCAGGCATGTTTGCAAAGGATGCTGATGATGTTATTATTGAGGATTTGAGAAAGGAAGGATATCTGCTAAAAGCAGAGCGTTTTTCTCACGAATATCCGATGTGTTGGAGATGCAATTCTCCCCTGCTTTTCATTTCTGTGCCGCAGTGGTTCTTCAAGATTGATAAAGAGAAATTAATAGAAGCGAACAAAAAGGCAAATTGGGTACCAAAATGGGCAGGTAAGCGATTTGAAAACTGGTTGGAGTCACTGAGTGATTGGCCCATAAGCAGACAGCGCTATTGGGGTATACCTCTACCCATATGGGTATGTGATAAATGTGATAAGGTCAAGGTTGTGGGTTCAGCGAAGGAACTTGGTGTAGACCTTGATGATTTACATAAGCCGGGCATTGATGAAGTAACACTACAATGCGAATGTGGAGGCACGATGAGAAGAGTACCAGATGTACTAGATGTTTGGTTTGATTCAGGTGTGGCTCCGTGGGCATCCCTTGGCTACCCTAACCAAAAGGAACCATTTGAATCCATGTGGCCAGTGGATTTTGTTCTAGAAGGGCCAGACCAAACAAGGGGTTGGTGGAATTCATTGACGATCTGTGGAGTTATAACTTTTGATAGGGTGCCGTTTGAGAATGTATTGCAGCATGGATTGGTTCTGTCAGAGAAAGGAGTGAAGATGAGCAAGAGCAAAGGAAATGCCATTGAGCCAGAGGAAGTAATTGAGAAATATTCAAGGGACTTATTAAGATACCTCTTCTTGAGGTATGATCCGTCTTTGGATATAGACTTTTCCTGGGACAAAGCCAAGGAACTACAAAAGTTCTTCACAATCCTTGACAATGTATTTAACTTTTTCACATTGTACTGTAAGAAAAGCGAGAATTTTGAGAATATGAAACCAGAGGACATTTGGATTATCTCCAAGGTTAATTCGCTTCTAAAGCAAGTTGATGAATACAACAAAACATTCCAGGGATATAAATCCATCCAAGCCATAGAAAACTTTGTGATAAATGATCTGAGCAGATGGTATATAAAGCTGATAAGAAATAGAACGTGGCCAACATATGAGGGCAAGGACAAAGAGGCGGCATTTGCTACACTTTATTATGTTCTGAATAGAGTCGCACTCATGCTTGCACCAGCCCTTCCACACAAAACAGAAATGTATAACCTAGGTGTTTTTGGATATGAGACAATCCATGCACAGATGCTACCCGAACCTGAAAAAATAGACGAAACAATTGAGAGACAGATGGATATCGTGAGGGAGATAGTTGAGGCAGTTAACAGTGCAAGGGCAGATGCGAAGATAAAACTTAGGTGGCCTGTAGAGAAACTTGTTGTTGTTACTGATAACGAAGAGGTGAGGAAAACCGTTGGAGAGTTGAGCGAGTTACTGATGAATGTATGTAATGTGAAGCACATATCCCTAAATGAAGAGTTTGAAGGCACTACCTCAGAATTCTCCTCTGGAAAAGTCATAATATCAAAGAAACCTATAATGGAAGAGGCATTAGCTTCAGATGTTATCAGACAAATACAAGCAATGAGGAAAAAGGCAGGATTAAAGGTCGGAGACGAGATAAAATTAATTATTTCTGGCCATGAACTTCTTGATAAGATAAAACCGCGCGTTGTTGATAAAGTAAATGCAAAAGAGTATATTGTTGGAGAAGTTTCAGGAGAGCAGACAGCAGAAATAGATTTCATGGGGAAGACCATAAAAATAGGATTTTCAAGGGTTTAGCTTACAAAGTTTTATATATCTTTTTGCAAAAATACTACTATGCCATTCAAAAAAATGCCAAAAGAAAGACTTGTCAATGCAGCAATGCACCCAAGTGCAACAAGAAAGTTCCTCAGGAAGTTCCATGAATACGGCAAGAAAAACGGCTGGTTTCCAGAACTACCAAAAGACATAAAAGAAGAAGAGCTTGGAAGATGGATGCGAAAAAACACAACTCTTTCTGACAAAGAACTCGTGGAGAAGATGAGGGAATGGGTACATGATTATACAAGTGTGAAGATAATATCCGAGGAGTTCCCTGAATTGAATAAAATCTGTGAGTTACTAACACAAATGTTAACAACACCTCCACGAAAAACCCTATCTGCATTCCTTCAAACGCATCACGCTGACTGCATGGCAATGTCAACTGCATTGGGAGAGATGGCAAGAGAGATGGGATTTGATGTTGAGTATCGTGTTGTTGATAGAGAAGGTATTGACACAACTAAACTAACAGAGGAGGAAAAGAGACGTATTGAACGGCAAGGGGACAATCATGCATACGTTGTCATTAATGGGGAACAGCATGACCCCTCACTAAATTTTTCATACACAAATCATGAAGAAAAGCCACAGACAAGGGAAGAGCGTGCAGCAATGATATGGACAAATCACGGAGCCATTTTAAGTCTTATGGGAAAACATGAAAAGGCTTTGACCGCGCATGACATTGCATTAGAAATAAATCCAAACGATGCACTAGCATGGAACAACAAGGGCGTTACACTTCATGAAATTGGCAGATATGAAGAAGCCCTTGAATACTTCGACAAAGCATTAAAAATAGAGCCAAAATTTGCAAAAGCATTAATCGGCAAAGGTATTGTACTTTCTAAAATGGGTAGATATAAAAAGGCCATTAAACACTTCGACAAAGCCTTAAAAATAAATCCAAGATATGCAGAGGCATGGGCCAAAAAAGGAGCTACACTTTGTATGATGGGTAGATACAAAAAGGCCATTAAACACTTCGACAAAGCCTTAAAAATAAATCCAAACAACGCAGAAGCATGGTACAACAAAGGTATTGCACTTTCTAAAATGGGCAGACATGAAGAAGCCCTTAAAACCGTTGAAGAAGCACTCAAGAGGATTCCAGAGGGCCATCCTTTAAGAAACAATATTGAATATGCAAGAGACGAAATTAAGAAACGAACAAAGAGCTCACCAAAGATAGGAAAAGTCAAAAAGCAGAAAAAACGAGGTAGTTTTTTGAAGAGGCTCAGTAACTATTTTAATATGCGATAGACAATAACATATCGCGCGGATGAAGAGCCCTATGAGTGATGAGCATTTGCGATGATTACAGACGGGCGGTCTGACGCGCACTATTTGGGTTTTCCAAGTCTTATGCGATGTTCTTTTCCGCCGTATTTTATTACTATCCCCCTCTTTCCTGTGAGGACATCAATAATAATATTCCTATACATAACCACAATTATGATAACACCAATAGAAATGATGAGAACAAATAATAGAAAGACAATGAGGAAACCCATAACTATGCCTTCATAGTTAGGCCCTTTTGTTTCGTTCATCTGTTCAGTAATATTTACCTCCTCTACGGTTTCGTTTTCTATGGTAATATTCTCCTCTTTTGTTTCGTTTGTTACATTTTCTACAACTTCCTCTTTTGGTTCCTCCTCATATGTTGCTAGGATAGGATCCTCAAATGAGACCTGTTCAACATTCTTATTGACCTCATAGCTTACTTCTTCAACCTCTCCTGGTTTTAGCTCCAATTTCCATACAACTACTGGATCAAGGGAGACAATTTTTGTAGGAAGAGGTGAGAACAGAACAGAAGGCTTTACACACCTCTGCTCGCACTGTTGTACATATGTACTATTATCAATCTTTTTAGAGCAGTCATCACAGCGTTTAGATTTAACAATTGCATCTACGATGCACTCATAGGAGTTATTACATGCCTCAATCATCTTGTCAAGTTCTGCCTCTGTGGTTAAGTTATAGATCTCATCCAGATAAGGCGAAAGATTCTCTATTATCTCCTTACTTATATTCTCAGTGATCTCTACCCATACCTTCTTATCCTTCGTATTCTTCACAACCAAAGATACTTTTGATCTGCCGCCATAGTCAATATACCTTCTGACACTTACCTTATCCTCTGGAAATGCAATAGAAGGAACACTTACACTGATGCTTTTGGAGATGCTCCCATAGTTTGTTTTGAATACAATCTTTAATGTGTAGTTCCCTGGCCGTATGTACCTTTTAGGCGTTACAATCACATGGAATGTTTCATTTTTGTATACCCCAACGTCCTTGTATTCAGAAGGAGTAACCATAAAGTGCTCATATGCTCCTTCTTCTTCAACATCTACCTTTCCTCTTACCACGATATCATTTGTGTTGTTTATCACCACAGTTATGTTTTCTGCTTCCTTTAATCCTATCTCAATAGACGTTTCATTTCCCACCGAGATAAAGTTTAATTTTTTTGTTACATTTGCAATGGGTTGTACTGCCTCTTCTTTGTAATATTTTATGTTGCTCACATTCAGGTCTAGTTCCAATGTTTTGCTTAATCCGTATTTTCCGGAGACAGTTAGAACAATTTTGTACAAACTTGTATTTGATGGTGCTTTAAACGAAAAATGATAATAACCATCACTTCTTATATCGTCCTCCTCTTCTATCAGGACCGTATCATCCTTTTTTACTTTCATTTTTACGAGCGGATATGTGTCATCATAAAACTGCCCAATTGTTTTTCCTGTATCATAAAAGACATAACCATCAAGATACATACTTGTGTTCCCTTTCACCTTTTTTATCTCCTCTATTGGCCGTTTGTATCCAAAATACTCTATAGCATATAAACTCGCGTTCATCTCTATGCTCCTTACAAAATAGACATTATTTATTGTTGCGTTGAAATACCAATCTGGTGGGGACGTGCCTTCTACAAATATTGTGTATAATGTGGCATACGTCTGAGTTGAATAATTTTCTGTACAGTTTTCCTGCCCATCACAACTATCTAGTTTCACCTTTGCACATTTTGTTATATCTACCGTGGCACTTCCTCCTGTGTAATTCCCTTCTGCGCATGTTCCGTTGCTGTTATATATTTTATATGTACCATTGACAAAAGAAGATTCTTTGCCTCCCGACAATTTAGCTCTAATATTCAGTTTGATGCTTTCGTTATCTGTTGCAGGAGTAAATGTGAAATTTGCTTTTAATCCTATCATATCTGGTACTTTACACTTCACGTATGTGCTTGCAATTGTATCTCCCTCATGGTCTACTTCTGCATCAACCCAGGTGTATGCACCAAATGTTTGGTTTGAGAGCATCTTTGCAGTAACTGTTTTTGAAATAGAGGAGTTGGCAGTCAGATTAGTTAATTCAAAATAAACCCTCTTTTTTCCGTCTACTGTCATTACTGATGCATTTGTGTCAACTGAAAGCGTGAAATTTGCAGTTTCATTCCCAGTATTCTTCACAGTTATTGTAAAGGATACAGAATCTCCTGGTAGCAGCAATTGTGTAGTGCTTGGACTCATAGAAACTGTTGCAGATGCTGCTAATACTGTGCTGACCAGCAAGACAACATAGAGCAGGCGTTTCATGGTTTTTTCTACGCATAATGCATATTTAAATGCTATTATTATGCTAGGAAGTTTGCAGCAAATAGCGCAATAACCATAAGAATTACAGCATGCTTCAGCCCAGCCATAAAGTTGCCTTCTGTAAGCTCACCAATAGATATACCAGAAAAGAACGCCTGTATGAGGAATAGGTAGAACATAATATCTGTAAATCTACTCCTAATATGCTCACGTGCAGCAGAGGTTACTGCTTGTGAAACACCAGGGATACTTATCCCAGATGAAGCATTCCCCATAAAGGGTGTTTGTGCCTTTGCTGCTTCAACAAATAGTGAGTTGTTCAATATTACAAGTACACCCAAGAAAACGATAAATATGATGTACCCGCTGATTATGTGTATCTGTAGTTCGCTCATCCTCTTCTTTTTTAGGTTCCTTATGTGCCTGAAGTTAAAAGCAGTTGCTCCGAATATCTGTGATAGTCTTCCTCCCCCTGCCTTATATGCAGAGATTAAAACAGTGATAGCGCTTTTTATACTATCACTTTTTGTCTCCTCCCCTAACTTCTTGAATGCCTCAGGGAATGGAACGCCAAGTTCAATCCTATTGTTCAGCTTGTTGATAAGTTTGGAGAGCGGCCCATAATCTGAATTCTTTATTATCTTAAGTGCAGTTGGAAGAGGAAGTTGTGAACCCATGATAGAATGTAAATCTGATAGGAAATCAGGGAATGCATCCTCATAGTGAATAACATTCTTATACTGTTTATAGTAATACACAAAACTCGGTATTATAAGTATCAAGAAGGTTATGCCAAGCAATGTGTTTAACTGAAAGGGAGTTGGTTTTTCTGATGGTTGAACAAGGAATGGAACCGCTTTATTTCCTGCTTCATCCTCTAGATAGCCGAGGACAACTGCGTTCTCCAAGGTATCATTTGGTTGTATAGTATATATTCCCCTATACAAACCTGGTTTAACCTCTTCCATATCTGCTTTGACAGAGTAGTTCGTGGTTGCGTTTATATCCCTCAGCTCAAACCACGCCTTGCATTCTGGCTCCCCTCTCATCCACACCTCTATAGTTTCCCCAATGAGTAATGATTTCGTTGCATTATGCCATACATCCTCAATCGTTGGTGGGATTGTGTCAATGTAAAATGGGCTGCTTATAATTGGTTCTGCTATATTTCCTGCTTTGTCCACAAACTTTGCGAATATCCATGAAACAATAGACAGGTTTTCATTCTCTATCCTATACGTTCCCATGTATACTCCTGGCTCAACTTCTTCCATTACAATGTTTTGGGATACATTTGATATATCAAATGTGGCAATGCCCTCTGGCTCGCTTCTAAAACTAACATTTACAGTAAAGTTCATACCAACTGCTGCCTTTATGTTATGTTTGAATCCTACAATTGTTGGTACAATGGTATCCACTATCACTGGATTTTTAGCAGCAACGCTCCTGGCTAAATTCCCTGCCCTATCCTTGAATATGCCTATTACTTCTGCACCCTCAGTATTCTCATCCGTGATTTTATATGTACCAACATAAAGTCCTGGCTCAACTTCTTCCATGTCATACGTATTCTCCAAAAACTTAAATTTCGCTGTGCCTCCCGGCTCTGCTTCAAGCGTTACTTCCAAAACATCCCCAGATTTAAGGGGGGAGATTGCATTGTGCGAGATAGAAAGTATAATAGGCGGCAATGAATCAAGTTCAATAGGTGTGAATATTCTTATACTCTGATTCCCGTCTTTTGTGAGAACAACCCTTACATCTGGTTTCTTCTCAATTCCATATACATCAAATGTATATTCTCCTTTGTATATGCCAGGCGCTGTTTCAGCCATCTTTGTGACTGGTGAGAAACCAATAACCTCAAATGTTGCATTGCATCCCTTCTCACCGTGCAATCTGAATTCAACACTCTCACCAAAAGTCAACGGCTTTGTCACATTTGTTTCCAGTCCAAATATGCTTGGACCGGGTGTATCAATAGAAACATTCATTGTTCTTTCGATGTCGGCTTTGTTTCCAAGATAATCCTCTGTGTGTATAACAATATCCAGCTTTTTCCTATCATCCCCGTTCTTTACTGTATATTGTGCAATGTATACTCCTGGCTCAGTTTCTGTGCATGGAATTCCCTCTACAATTGTTTTGATGTCCAAAGACAATGTTGCGTTTTCTTCTGAACGAATAGTGAATGTTATAACCTCGCCAGCACCATACCTTTCCTTATCTGTACTTATTGCACTAATTTCAGGCGGTGAGACATCTATATGTATGCTCCTTCCGTTCAATCTCACAGTATTATTTAACTTCATAAGAATTGCTTCAACACTGATATTCATTGATTTATTTACTCTTTCAAATGCATAGTCCAATGCATACTCTCCTTTTGATATCTCATTCATTGGTACGATTTCATCTATCTCTTTAAAATTAACAAACGCCAGCGCATTTTCAGTGCCTCTGAGTGTGAAATGAACCACCGTCGTGTTGCTTATTGGCTCAACAGCAGTATGATTGAAGTAGGATATATTCACCTTTACAAGATAGGTCGGCTCAACACGTATATATCCTCCACGTTCCATTGTTGTACTATAAAAATAGTATCCTACTGTGAAGGTAATCACTGCTAGAATCAATGATACAATCACTGTGTTTACCAATGTTTTCTCCACTATATCACTTCTGGTTGTGTCATCTTTACAATAATGATGAACATGATGTTTATCAGGGGTATTCCAACAAATACGCCAGCAACAAACAATTGGAATGTAATTTCAGGCGATACAACGGCGCCGCCTATGAGGTCCCCTACTCCACTAGAACTGATAAAATCAATAATTGCAATGCCAGTGATGAACAGCAGTGGAGCAACAAGGGCAACTACTAGGTATATGCTACCAAGTGTGTCAGATACTCTTTCATACTCCTCTTGCTGTCTTTCGTAATGTGCCATCCTATCCTCTGCTTTCTCCTCAAAGAACCGTGTTATGTTTCCACCAGAGATGATCTCACTCTTCAGGCTTTTTAGTATCTCCCTGAATTGTTTTGATGGACATTTTTCAGATTCTCTTTCAAGCGCAGTCGGTAGGTCCATACCCAGTACATTACAATCTCTTGCTATCCTTCGTGCCTCTTTTGATATTTCCTCGTATTCTTCAAAGTCAGCAAGCATTGAGAATGCAGTAATCGGAGGAGCGCCAGAACCAAGGAGTGCTGCCATATAATTCAGTGCCAGTGGCAACTCAGCATCAATCTTCTTTTTTCTTGAATCCACTCTTTCCATAGGATAGATATACAAAAGGAAAAGGAGAAGTAGCGAGGCAAGCATTGCTCCCAAAAATTTTAGGAATATATCGGCTGTTGGCAAAATAACAAATACTATAACAAACGCTATTGCAGTTGTCACAATCACTGCGCTAACATATTCATGGAATAGTAATGGGATGGATGCTTGCTCATATATCTTTTTATAACTAGCAAACTTGTCTTTCAACCTGTTGTAACCTATTAACTCACCACACTTTTCAATATACCATTCAAGTGGATTCATTATCACCCACTCTCGCTTTCCAAAAGTTTAAACGCCATATCTGGATTATTTTGATACATATGGATCCAAACAGGGAAATCACTAAATGTTATATTCTTTTTCAACATTTCTTCAAGGAACTCTGCTCTTCTGAACATTTCCTTTTCCCCCAGCGTTTTCTCGTCTTCATCTGTGACCTCTTTATACACAGCGCCTTTTTTGTGTTTGAGCATACCATACTCCTCTAATATCTTGCTTCCTCCAAGATATTCCAAAATATCCTCCTTTGGTTTCCACTTAAATATCTTCTTTGATTCTATATCCCTTCCAGATGGCATTATCTCAATAATCTCCTTTGCCCTCCTTGCATTTTCTTTTATCTCTGGTGTTGATATCTGCAATACTAAAATATCTAATATCTTTATCAAGCTCTTTGGGAGATTTATAGGAGGAGTTGAGAGCCTCTCTATCACAGCATCTAATGACTCTGCATGAATTGTTCCAAGGCCAGAGTGCCCAGATGCCATACCTTGAAACATCACTGTTGCCTCTTTTCCCCTCACCTCTCCTACAATAACGTAATCTGGTCTTTGTCTAAAAGATGCTTTTAGGAGGTCAAACATAGAAACTTCGCCGTACTTCTCTCCAGAACCTGTGCTAGCCAATCCACTTCTTGATATGCTCTGAATCCAGTTCTCATGTAGCAGATTAAGTTCTGCAGTATCCTCTATGCTCACGATTTTCAGGTTCTCAGGTATGAAAAGAGAGATGGCATTCAGCACAGTTGTTTTACCAGATGCTGTCCCTCCACATATCAGGATGTTTTTCCTGGTTTCAATTGCGATCCACAAATAAGCCAGCGCCAATGAATTAAATGTACCCAACTTTATCAGGTCCAATGGAGTGAATGGTATCTCCCTAAACTTCCTTATGTCAAATGTTGGTCCTCTAACAGTGACACCTGCCCCAAATGTTGCATTTACTCTTGCACCGTTTTTTAGGCTGCCATCCAATAGTGGCTCTCCATACGAAATAAACCTACCACACTTTTGTGATAGTTTTATAACGAAATTTTCAAGTTCTTTCAGGTCTTTATAGACGATGTTTGTTTTTATGCTCCCAAAGTCCCTATGACTTATGTATATAGGTATGTTCAGCCCATCACATGATATATCCTCAATGTTTGGGTCATGCATCAATGGCTCTATCTTCTCCAAACCTAAGAAGTCCCTTTTCAGATAGTACAATATGAGTTTCTCCTCTTCTGGGTCAAATTTGATTTTAAACCGCTTCTTAAACTCCTCAAATTTTTTGTTTATGTACTCCTCAAGATTGTCTTCAACAAGTTCAACGTCTGCATCCATCACTTCTATAATATACTTCTTTATCTTCTCTATCTCACCAATCTCCTTGTTCGTTATTTTTGGTTCAATGACCTTGTATATCAATGTTTTACCAACCCTCTCAATACGCGCTTTTGCATAACCTGGGATGAGCCAATACTCTCTGATAACCCCCTCTTTTGGCTTCTTCTCCACTGTTTTGACCTTGCCCTTCGTCTTTCGCTCCTTCTTCCCTTTCTTTTTTGCCACCATACAAATCCAATCATCTTATAGTATATAAAATATATATACGTGACTGGTTAATATACAACAAATGAAAGGCCAATCACCAATTGTAGAGTTTGCGTTGCTAGTTCTTATCACGTCTATAGTGGCAACAACGTTCTACCTCTTCTATTGGTC
>JAGGYF010000040.1 GCA_021162685.1 Candidatus Iainarchaeum sp.
AAATCGGTTCACGCTTTGGGGGTGCTCGCTTTGCGACCAGCCCCCGTGGTTGGCAGATAGGGCGCTGGCCTCCTACTCGCGCTCGATGACTGTTCCTTTACATTTGATGCCTCTGGCGATGATGATGTGAACAACCGAGGAGAGAGCCAGGTATCGGGGGTTCAAATCCCCCCGCGTCCGCCACAGCCTTTTCCGCTTTAGTCGGAAAAAGCCTAGGTGTCTAATATTGCAAAAATTTAAATAGGATATACGAGTAAAATACTGTGGTGTGCATATGCCAGAGATCATGAAACACACAAAGGTATACGAAAGGCCAATCCACGAGGTAATAAAGCCCTATGAGGAGAACGGAAAATTAAAATTTGTCACACCCTCTGGTAGGCGCGTTACCATATACAAAGAAGCAGGTTTTAATCCTGAGATAACAAAGGCATTGCTTGAAACATATGAGCGTATACACAATGAGGCACTTAGGGATGGTAGACTTATAATAGAGCCATCTAATGAGGAGATGAGGGAATGGTCAAGACATCTAGAAGTGCCGCATAACGAAGGAGAGAACAAATCACTATATTATACTGCAAAAGGCTCAACAGGAAGGAGTAAATCCCGTACAGAAAGTAATCCACACCTTGCTCCAAAGACAAAAGAGGAGCACGATGAGTTACTAAATGAGCATTACAACCTAGAATTTTTGAGAACAGAGAAGGAGATATACAAATTAGAGAAGGAGATGGATACCCTACTTGAGAAAATGGGGAGAAAACATTCTGATGTGCTTGATGAGATACGATTGAGGAAGATAGGTGGAGAGGAGCTTACACCAGAACTTCAAAAGATAGATGCCCTCTCATTGAAGATAAGAGAGTTAAGAAAAAAACAAAACGACATAGAGAAGAAGATAAAGAAACCATTGTTTAGTATTTCAGAGATTCGTTCTGCACCATTGGATAGAATAGTAGAGACATATAACAGGATTGTTGATGAGGGAAAAACAAGGGGAGAGACGCCAGCACCATTTTCAAGTGAGGAGATAAAAGAGGCGCTCAGTAAACTCCCAGATGCATTAAAAGATGTTGAACTTGTTAAGGTCAGGGCGAGATACGGTGCAAATCCAAAAGCAAGTTATCTCATTGAAGCAATTGTACCCAAGGAGTGGGCTGGGAAGCTTGGCAGGTTTCTAAAAAACAACTTCTTTGAACTTTTGGAAGGTGATGAAGAACGGGCAGCAGATGGTAGGGTAGTCTTTATACCTAATGTAAAAGGACTAAAAAAGAAGATGATATTCAGCGATCCAATCACACAAACTGGGTTTGTTTTAGGAGGAGAGTCGCCAGAAGAGAGAGTGGATTATGGCGGAGAGCTAAAGAAGAGATTCATGGAAATGATGCAAACACTGTGGATGATAGAGGGCAAGGGAGTAGGTCTGCACGCAGGAACAAAGGAGTTGAGAGGGCTGGAGAATGGAAAAGTTGTTGAGAAGAAAGGAGCAGCCATATTTGGGTTGAGTGGGACAGGGAAGTCAACAATATCTTCACATCCACACTTCGATCCAGAGGAGATAAAAGCAGTTACTAAGCAAGATGATATGGTCAGGATAGATAGGTGGTTAAGGGCATATGCAGATGAAAAATCATATTACTTTAAAACATTAGGTATTGATAGAGACCCACACCAGAGAGATATACTCAAAGCGATTATGGAAGGAGGGTCAGAAGTAATTTTAGAAAATGTAGATGTAAACGGTGAGGGCAAGTTTGATTTTAGTTCAGACAGGTTAACACCAAATACACGTGCGCAGGTGCATCGTAAGGAATTACCAAGTTCTGACAAAGAGAATCCAGACCTTGACAAAATCCATGTACTTATATTCAATAGAAGGGGGAGCCTATTCCATCCCCTTGAGGCAATCCAAGACCCACTTGATGCAGTTGCTGAACTTGCTAAGGGAGAAACAATGAAAACAGCGGGAACAGAGGTTGGAGCAAAAGAGGAGCCAACAAGGGTGCCTGCATTCAATCCATTTATCCCTCGCGGGTATCACCAACAATACTTTGATACATTCTATGATATACTGAAGAATAACCTTGATGTAAAAACTGTCCTTATAAATACACATAAAAAGGGAAACAAGAATATAGATATAGGTACAAGTGTCAGATGTGTTGAGGCAGCTATGATGAACACTGCAGATTATAGACATGACCCACTCACAAATACACATCACGCAATCAAGGTTCCAGGGTTGAATATGGAGGAGTTTGACACATTAAAGTTATTCCCTGATTACCATATGTACGAGGAGCAGCGCAAGGAGCAACTACTTGATGCAGTTGATTATATGCGAAGAACGTTCCCAGATATCCCTATCCTGATGCAATGGGCAGACCGCGAGGAACATAGGCTTACAGGAAAGATAACACCGAGAGAAGAGTGGGAGAAGAAAGTAAGGCATATGAAGAAGGAGTAGTTATGAAATCACGTTGGATAAACCTTTCAAAGTTCTGGAAATGGGGGAGCATACTTGCCATAGTTTTTTGTTTTGCATACCTATTCTGGGCACTATACACAGGATTTACAAAAATTGATCTCCTCATCCTACTTGTTGGTATTGCCCTTGTTTTTATCCTACAGATAGAGTACCTGCTTTTTAGATATTTTGAGGAAACAGGCATAGATGCAAGATACTGGTAACTTTAATAAATACAAATCTATAAAATCATTCGCTAAGGGGGCCGTGGGGTAGTTAGGCCATCCTGAGTGGCTCCAGTGCAAAGTGGTATGATGACTCCGTCTATGGAGGATGATTGCAAACCTGGAGCGAGGATACCACTTGACCCGAGTTCAAATCTCGGCGGCCCCATACCTATTTTTATGAAGATGAACATAATTCACTCATGAGCGAAATAAGAGCCAGACGATTTATTGTCCCTGATATGAACAAAATCATAAAGCAACATGTTCTTACTGGAAAGCAGTGGGATAGACTACATTCAAGCAAGCGTATATGGGCAACTGCATTTAAACCAGCTAAAATTCCATATAAAAAGTTAGGTATTGAGGAAAGGGACCATCTTGTTTTTATATGCGGAGGTATTGGCGGATTTGCAAAGAAGGCAATAGAGGATAACCATTATGTTGAATATACGGATATCTCGGATAGAGTTGTAAATGAGATGAAAAGGGAGCTGTCTAAACACACGAGAAATCGTGCTGTTATTAGAAAGCAAGCAGCAGAAGAACTCTCGGTCAAGCAAAAGAAACCTCCGCTTATCATTGGAATAGAACCCTACCCCCTATTTTATGATCCAGAGGCATCATTGCTTATGATACTCAGGATACTCGCCCATGGAAGAGGAGGATTGATCATTGAAAGAGCGGAAGTAGATAAAAAGCTGAATAGACCGTTTGAGCAGTATCTCTCCGAATTGTCAAATATCTACGATTTTAGGGTTGAAAAGGGAGACACAGATATCAGAGAGCATGGTAAACCATCTGCGACAAAATTCTCTTATACAAAGATTATACCATTAGAGTCATCAAGGGTTAAGGCCTTCCATGACCTTCAACTAATAAATGCTGTCAAGGATATAGATGGCCTAACAAGTGAGGAACTAAGAAATGTAACTAGTCTACCAGATGTTGATGAGGTACTAGAACGAATAGATAGTGTGTTAAGAAAAGGAGAAAAGATATATAAAAGATTGAAGCATACAAAGCACCTAGAAGTGCGGTAAGATGGAATGTAAAAGGGAAGTTAACATATGCATCATGTCCACGTAAGGGGATTTGTTGCGAATGCATAAAACACCATAGAGAAAGGAATGAGATACCTGGCTGTTTGTTTCCACCAGATGCAGAGAAGACATATGATAGAAGCATTAAGTACTTTATAGAAGTTTGGAGCCAGCGGTTAGAGAATTAGGGTTGTAACACACTTCTCAATGCATCAGCAACATATCTTGATTTTATCCATGCAGCCATATCACCTTTGTCATCTTTTGCATCCACCAGAAACAGAAATGCATGATCATCAACAATCACTAACCTCATGTTTGGGTTCTCAACAAGTTTTACTTTTACCCCATTTTTCGTTGCTTTGTGTAGTAATGACCCATATTCGTTTCTTTTTCTTTGCAAACCTTCTCTATGTGACGCCAGTATCACATGTTTTTTTGCGTTTGATATAAGTTCTCCTATTGCAGCATATATGTTTCTCCTATCCTTCAACACATACACTTCTCCTTTGATAGCCTCCTGTTCGGGGATTGTACTCAAGTAGGACATAAGTCGCTGCTCAAGTTTTTCAAGCTCTTCAATCTCCTTTTTGTGTGCTTCTGCCCTCTCCTTTTTGAGCGAAGCAATAGCGGTTTTTATGGGGACAGCAGCATACCTTGTTGGCCTGCCTGGCTGAGCAATGACAAATCCCCTCTTCTCCAACTTTGCCAAAACATCATATACCCTGGGTCTTGGGATATTTGCAACATCAGAGAGTTCTGTGGCAGTTTTTGCCCCACCTGTTACTAATGCTAGGTATGTTCTGCTCTCATACTGGTTCAAACCCAGTCTCCTCAGCACAGCAAGTGTTTCCTTGTCCACGGTTAGCATAACGCAATACCCCTTTATAAATGTTACCCTCATATAGTTACAAATACTTTGTTGTTACTAATTGGGTACGAATACCTTTATAAAGTAGTATGTTCATAATAATGGCAAGGCGCCCCCTTTCTTCTTATTTGGGGTTGATGTACAGCGAGGTGGAATTATTACACGCTTTGCAAAAACCATAAGATTTATATATGTCGTAACTCATAAGTTACAACAATATGATAGGTGATGGCATGAAGAAGATTATGTATGCTATATTAAACATACTGATATGTGCTATTCTTGTTTCTAGCACAGTATCAGCTGCATTTGCTAGTTGGAATAGTAATCATTATAGGGCAAAGGCTGTGGCCATGCCCATAAACAGCCATAAGCCCGTTAATACTGTTTATGTTCCGCATGTGACACCTTTAAAACAGGCATATAAACCAGTTGCGAAAACAATAGAACAAGCAACCCCTCCACCAATGTCTGACAAGGACCCGCAGTTTAATGAACCTAGCCACATTATACCAGTTACTGTTTCTGGTGGGACACAACCCATAGTAATGTCACCAACTGGTAACCAAAGAAGTGTTTTGGCAATTGGAACTGCCAACGGTTTTGTCTATGTATACGACAAGCCAGAGCTAACACGCGTGCTGTTCCAGGGAGATATACATCAGGGCCAACCTGTTCAGGCAATAGCATTGGATGACAACTATATGTACACAGGCGGGTTTGATGGAACAATAAGAAAATTCGCAATAAACAACAACTTCAACGAACAGGTTTTATACTCTGGTACATCAGCAATATACTCAATTGCACTGGATTCAAACAACATATATTTTGGAGATAGCGACGGAAAGCTTCATAAGATATCAAAGACAGGCTCAAACCACCAGGTAGTACAAGCGTTTACAGATTACAGTGGCAATTATGAAACATGGGACAATGTGTATGATGTTCTGGTTGATGGTAGCTATGTATATGTTGCTGGTGGTGAAGGAAAGGTAAAGAGGTACACTGTTGGTTTATCATATGTTGACGAACCTTATTCTGCTGTTGGAGATAAGATCTATTCAATAGCAAAATCCGGAGATACATTATACATTGCTGATTCACATCTCATATACCAAGATGGATCTGCAGTTGATGCTGAGGGAAGAATTATTCGGATTTCAAATGGTAACACACACCAAATCAATGCTAATACTAAGAGAATATATAATATAGAAATATCTAATGGAAAACTTTACATCACCGCGCAGGAAGGTATTACAAAGATATGGAATGCATTACCACCAGTTGAGAACCAAGAAACAACATTGACTGGACCAACTGGAAACAACGACGGATTTGCTATAGACACTGATTACTTTTATGTGGGATCATACTCTGATGGCACACTAATTGCTAGAAACGCATCAGACAACTCAGATTATAAAACACTTAGTGGCTTTGGAAGCATTACAACACTCGCAACGCACGATACAATAAATGACGTAAATGATGCGCCTGAGATAACCAATATAGATATAAGTCCAAATCCTGTAGATGAAGGAAACCAGGTAACAATAACTGTAATGGCGTCAGACCCAGATGGGACAATTGTTCAGTATGATGTTGATTTCGGCGATGGAACACAAGAAACACAAACAAGCAATGTATTTACCCATACATACGCAACTGCTGGCACATACACAATAACTGCTACAGTTACTGATAACGGCGATATGAGTGGAAATAATGTAAAGACAGATACAGATACAGCACAGGTAGTTGTGGATGATGTCACTCCTCCAACTATATCAAATGTTAATGTGAATGTTGGACCAAACAGCGCAACAATAACCTGGGACACAGACGAACCTGCCAACGGAACAATAGAGTATGGTACAACAACAAATTATGGAAGTTCTGTTTCACATACAGATTTTGTGACGTCACACTCTGTGACAATAAGTGGCCTATCAGGAGATACAGCATACCACTTCAAGATTGAGGTATATGACCAATCAGGAAACTACAACGAAACCACAGATGACACATTCAAAACAATAGATGTGGATGCGCCAGATATTAGCATAGATTCACCAGCAGATGGCTCTTCTTTTGCTGTTGAGAACGTCACTGTATACTACCATTCAACAGCAACAGACTTAGACCACTACGAAGTATCAACAGATAATACAAACTGGATAACAGACACAGATGGCAGCCCATACACATTCACAGGCCTACCAGACGGCCAAAACACACTATATGTAAAGGCAGTAGATGATGACGGATTAGAAGCAACTGCTTCTATA
>JAGGYF010000018.1 GCA_021162685.1 Candidatus Iainarchaeum sp.
CGATTCTTTTTAGGATGGGCAGACATGAAGAAGCACTAGAACATTTTAACAAGGTATTGGACATAAACCCGAAGGATATCAGGGCATTAATAAACAAGCGCGCAGTTCTTCTCAAGATGGGCAGGGAAAGAGAAGCGATAGAATGTGGAAGGAGAATAATCCGGCTTCGACCAGAATATACACTCAAGCGCATTAGGTTTAAGGGAGCAAGGTAAATTTATAAAAACCCTGCTGTTTTAAACAATAGCTATGCAGATGCCAAAATCCAATTTCTCTGAATGGTACAATGAGATATTAGAAATAGCACAAGTAATTGACAAAAGGTATAATGTTAAGGGATGCTATGTTTGGATGCCGTTTGGGTTTCAGATAAGAAGACTTGTTTTTGATAAGCTGAGAACACTATTAAATGAAACTGGTCATCAAGAAACATTATTCCCTGAACTTATCCCAGAGGATCAATTATTGAAGGAGAGTGAACACGTAAAAGGATTTGAGGATGAGGTATATTGGGTAACACATGGTGGCCTAACAAAACTTGATGTAAAACTGGCTTTGAGACCAACCAGTGAAACAATAATCTATCCAATGTTCAAGCTATGGGTTAGAAATCACGCAGATTTGCCTCTGAAAGTATACCAGATTGTAAACACGTTTAGGTATGAAACAAAACATACACGGCCACTAATCAGAGACAGGGAGATATCAACATTTAAAGAGGCGCATTGCGTACACGCAAACTTAGATGACGCTGAAAAGGAGATGAAGATTATACAAGAAGTTTACTCAAAGTTTTGGGATGCTCTCGCAGTTCCTGTGATGGTAGTGAAAAGACCAGAATGGGATAAATTTCCAGGAGCTGACTATACAATAAGTTTTGATACTGTTATGCCAGATGGTAAAACATTACAGATCGCGACATCCCATAATCTTGGGACAAAATTTTCAAAAACATTTGATATCACATATGAAAAAGAAGATGGGGAGCATGAATATCCATATATAACATGTCATGGCATCTCTGGAAGAGCCATCGCTGCTATGATTGCTCATCATGGAGATGAAAACGGTTTGGTTTTGCCTCCAGAATTTGCCCCAATACAGATCGTAATTGTCCCCATTGTATTTAAAGAGAGCAAAGAAGAGGTAATGAAAAAAGCAGAAGAGATAAAGGAAATGCTCTCAGGGTATAGGGTTGTACTAGATGATAGGGAATTAACACCCGGCAATAAGTATTATTACTGGGAAACAAAAGGTGTGCCAATAAGGATAGAGATTGGGCCACGTGATATTGAGAACAATCAAGTCGTTTTGGTCAGAAGAGACACAAAAGAAAAGCGTGTTGTACCTCTTGCTGAGATGAGGGAAGCAGTTAGGTCATTGATGAATGAGATATATGAATACATAAAGCAGAAAGCAGAAAAAGAACAGTTGGAAAAGATTGAAATAGTTGAGAGCATAGAACATGCAAAACAGCTTGAAAACAAACCTGTAGTCCTAAAAGCAAGACTGTGTAGTGAGGCGTGCGCAAAACAGATGGAAAACCAGCTTGCATTTGAGTTTAGAGGCATTCTAGTAGATGAACCAGCTGATGGTCTATGCATAGTTTGTAAAAAAGAGGCAAAACACTGGGGCATATTTAGTAAGGCATATTAGTAGATTGTTTTGCTCACTCCATCTCTCAAAACAAAATAAAGCATATCTGACAAGAATTTAACGCCGTGTTTATGTCCTTTCGGAAAAAAGAGTATATGCGCACCATCGCTGGAAAGAGTATCTACTACTGTCTTTTCAGAATCTATGCTGACCTCAAACCTTCCCTTAGTGAAGATAATCCACTCATTTGCGTGCGGATGTATGTGTTCTTGCACTTTTCTACACTCTCATATTGCTGAACAGTAATCATTTAGATCGCCTCTTGAACGGTTTGGTGTAAACTATACCTAGAGGGATGAAATAGGTGTATGTTGTTGGCTTTTCATCAGTCTCTACCTTCACCTCCACCTCTGGCATGTCTTCTCCCTTTATAAAATCTCTGATTCTTTGCCCCAATGTTCTCTCATCTACAACATGCTTTTCAAGTTCTCCCTCTTTAACCAAACTTTCCAAAAATCGTAATCCATCCAGTGTTCCAACTTCATAGAAGATACCTTTTGCTTTTGTATGTTTTGCAAGGTAGTCTAAAACCTTGTTCCTAAGACGTTTTCCCCACCCCTTACCTCTGTAATCGGGATGTATGAAAAGAAAGTGCTCATATAAATGCCCAGATAGATCTATCTTATTGCCCTCATTATCCCTGAGCACAAACCGTTTTTTAGGAAAGGTGGTGATCTGGTATCCAATTGGTTTATCACCATGAAAAGCAAGAAAGACTATTCCCCTATTGGTCATGTCCTTCACATCTTCATGAGCATATTCCATCAGAAGCTCTCCTCTTTCTGCACCTATTTTTGATAGCTCTATGAGCATGTTTACATGCTTCTCATTATTTGGGTCTACCCTTACAATTCTCCACTTGCTCCTCTCATATCTTTTCCTTCTCTCTTTACCTCTTATCCATGGCATGATAATATTTACTCATATGAAATACATAAAGCTTTTATTTCTCGGAAACGAAATTTTGCCTAGATGTTGTTTGAGAGGAAGAGCGTGATTATAAAGGACGAAGCCCCGCTATTGGAAACATTCGTGCCAGAAGCTATCAGCCATAGAGATGGGCAGAAACAGGCAATTGCGGAGTGTCTGAAACCCATACTCATGGGTATGAAACCGAGGAACGCTTTTTTGTATGGGCCATGCGGTACAGGAAAAACACTTATCGCAACATGGATTTTAAAAGAACTGGAATCTCACTCCTCAATGGCAAAAACAGCATACGTAAACTGTTGGAGGAGGACAACAACACACGCCTGTTTGACAGAGATACTGAGGCAATTGGATGTGTTTACTAACTACAAACAAAGTACTGCAGAACTTTTACAGATGGTTGAGAAGGAATCAAAAAAGAAGCAACTTGTTATCTGCCTTGATGAGTTTGACATGCTTGAATCAAAAGAGATACTGTATAATCTCTCCAGATTAGGAATTGGGCTTATACTAATCGCAAATGACCCCTATGCATTAGTGGATGTAGACCCAAGGATAAAAAGCTCGTTGAATGCAGAGAGTATAGAGTTCCCAGCGTATAAACCAGATGAGATATTTGACATCCTAAAAGAAAGGAGGAAGTATGCACTTGTTCCAGGCGCTATAAGGGATGAAGAACTAAAGATGATTGCAAGA
This sequence comes from Candidatus Iainarchaeum sp., assembly GCA_021162685.1. Lineage (GTDB taxonomy): Archaea > B1Sed10-29 > B1Sed10-29 > WALL01 > WALL01 > JAGGYF01. The sequence continues at coordinate 3,283 of JAGGYF010000018.1, forward strand.
CTATGTAATGGAGATGCAAGAATTGCAATAGAAACACTGAGGAGAGCAGCACTTATTGCAGAAGAAAAAGAGGAGAAGAGGATTGTAAAAGAGGACATACAAAAGGCATTTGGTTCAACAAAAAATCTGAGGAAAACAGAGGCGCTGAAAAAACTGAATGAACATGAAAAGGCGTTATACATGCTCTTGGAAAAGCATAAAACACTTGATACAGTGAGGCTATTTGCATTATATAAAGAAGCTGTCGAAAAACCAAGCAGTCAGCGTTCATATAGGAATTATATGAAGCACCTTGTTCAGCTTGGCTTAGTAAAATCATATGGAGAGCTTACAGGAAGAAAGTATGAAATTGTGGTATGATGAATATTATTGTTGGTATAGACCCTGGAACAACAATAGGGATTGCTGCAGTTGATTTGGAGAAGAGGGTTGTTGGGATACACAGCAAAAGAAACATGAGCACTGATGAACTTGTCTCTTTTATTGAGGACATGGGTTCTCCTGTCCTTATCTCATGTGATGTGGCGCATGTGCCGTCTCTAGTACAAAAAGTGGCATCTGCGTTCAACCTTCTCATCTATACACCACCAAAGGACCTGACAGTCAATGAAAAGACAATGCTAACAAAGGCGTTTAATATAAAAAACGCTCATGAGAGGGATGCGCTTGCTGCTGCCCTAAAAGCATATGAGGCGTATAAAACAAAGATAGCAAGGGCAAAACGTATTGCGAGAAAGAAGGAGGAGGAGATCCTCGCATCTGCCTTTAGGGACATCCAGATAGCAGAAAGTGTGAAAAGGGTATTGCAAAAGAAAAAGGTTGTAGAACCAACTCAACCAAAGCAAAAGGCTAAGGAGAAGAGAGATGAGGAATTATTGCAAAAAGAGAGGGCAATAGAGGAACTGCGCCACTACCTAAAAAGAATAAAAGATGAGAACAGAGCACTCAAAAGGGAGAACAAGAGATTGGAACGCATTCTGAAACATAGGATATATGAGCCAGTAGAAAAGGACCCATATATAAAAAAATTGCAGAATACGATAAGAGCTAAGAACAATGAGATCCAATCACTTGAAAATGAGATAAAAGAAATCATCTCACTTGTTACTCAAGTGGTTTATGGAACATACAAACTAGTAAAGCAGCCCAGTAAGAACCATGAAGTAATAAAGAACTTTGGTAGTTTTTGCATTGTAAAGGAGAAAGAAGAAACACGAGAGGACCTAACAGCAGATGAAGTTGAGGAATTATTTGAGCAGTATAAGAGGTTTAGGAGATAATTCACTGTGAGCTGTTAGGGTCTTGTAGGGTAGAGTCTTCAACATACTCCTCGCCTTCAAGTTTTACAAGTGCCTTCTCAAACCCTTTGTACTGTGGCTCCTCAACACCTTTTTCTTCTGTAA
>JAGGYF010000029.1 GCA_021162685.1 Candidatus Iainarchaeum sp.
CCGTAATACTTCTTAACATTCCTAACTTCAATCACGGGCATGCTTTCACCAATTTAAAATAGGATGTTGAGGTAATTATAGTTACTCCCGCACATGTGTGGGTTAGCATGCAGAGGGATGCAAGTCACAATTTTAACAATCTACTTCCTCCCATACTGCCTAATGAAAACTCCCAGCATGAGGAGAGAGACTAGTATTATCCCTACCCCAATATAAGTTTGAGCACTACCTTTTTCCACCGTAACTCTAATGGTTTTTTCTTCGATCCACTGATCACTTACTGCTTTAATCACAACTTCATAATCTCCTGCATCCAGATTCTTTGGAGGAGTTAGGATCAAGGTGAATTCAGCAGTTTCACGAACATCTAAGGATGAAATGCGCTCTGGAGTTACTTCAACAACCCAATCACTTGGTGTACTAACATTGAGCCTCAAATTGGTTAGAGGGATTGTTCCAATGTTGTAAATTCTCACGCTAATTTCCCTCTCTTTGCCTGCTTCTGCTGTATAGGAGTACTTGGGCATATAGATATGAAGCCCATAACTCCCGCTTAGCTTTGCCTTTAGGGGTATCTCTCTTGTTTCACCCATACCATTCGATTTAATTCTTAAAGTAAAGTTGTACTCTCCAAGTTTGACGTTTTGAGGTGGGATTAAGGTTAGATAAATCTCTTTTTGCCTTTCTGCTTTTATAAAGACTTGATTTACACTTACACTCGAGCCTTCTCTTTCCGATATTATAGAACTCCAGCCATGAGGCAACTTTACGAATATAGAATACGAATCATCATTTAATCCCAGATTGTTTATTGTTAAATGATATGTAATCCTTATTGTATCCTCCTTTAAAACAACTGTTTTATGAGGGTCATGACATTCAACTTTAAAGTAATATGGAAGTTTTTTTATCTGGATTATTCCTAAATCTATCTTTTCACCAGCGAGTACTTCAATCTCTGTTTCATATGGTTTGTATCCTTCTTTAATAATCTGGAGGGTGTACTCGCCTTCAGGAAGCTTAAGCTGGGCTTCTCCATCTGGTGTCGTGTACGTGCTTATGTTTCCAGCTTTCACGAGAGCTTTTGAAATGTATGAACCACTTGAAGCATCGACAACTTTGAAAGAAACGACGCCTTGTTCCCCAGCATGAGTCTTCTCTACATAAACTTCGAACACGATCGTTCTGTTTCCAATTTTTGCAATTGCTTGATAATTACCTACGGGAGCATTGCTTGGAATTTTTACAACAAAGGTTACTTGGGAGTCGCTTGAGACTTCAAGCTTTGTAACTTTGTCATTCCCTACTTTGAAGCAACCTTCCCATCCTTTTGGGAGAGATGCCTCCAAAGGGACAATAGTGTTCCTTGTTGCTCTTATTGTTATTGGAAACTCAACTTCTTGACCAGCTTCTACTGATTTCCCTAAATACTTTGCATGAACTTCATAGCTCTCAATTTTTCTAATTTTTAAATGCACTTCAGCTATAGCGTCTCCCACGTGCACAAAAAGTTTAAAATTGCCCTCCACGTCTGGAATTTTCACTTTAAATGTAATAACCTTTGTTTCGCCGTGCTTTAGGTAAACCTCCTCAATCTCGCTATTTTCTGCATAAAAGGAACCCTCAAAGCCTTTGGGGAGGATTGAGCTTAACTTAAATATTCCGTCTCTTCCCTTATTTGTAACGTAAATAGAAAATTCAACTTCACTATTTGAGTTTGCTATTTTACTCGGGTATGAGACCTCAAGCACTATGTTTGAGTCCTCTTGGTTTATCCTTGCCCCCCTGACTATTATGTGAGCAGTTTTCTCTTCGATATCTATATTGCCCAGATATATTGTCAAGTTCCTAATTTTCACTTTTTCTCCAAATTGAAGGCCATATAACTTTCCGTTAATCCTTAGGAATGCCATCTCTCCTCCTTGGGATATATCAACAAGTGTTACTGTGGTGTTATCTAATTTAATACTTTCTCCGATGTGAAGGTAAACATCAGAAACTTCAGCTGTTGCTTGCACTTGGAGGACAGAAAATAAAAGGAGGAAGATTATTAATACTTTTTTCATTTTTTAACCCCCTAATATAGCTCCTTTCTCATGAACTCTATGTAAGCCGCGACAAATATGAGAAGTATGTATGCGAGTAGTGTTACTATATTCGCTGACACGAAAGAAAGACTCTTAGTTAGGGAGTACTCCTTTGGCTTTTGTTGATTTTCGTATGAACCTTGATAAACAACTATACCCTCACCCTCTTCTTTCTCCCTCTGGGGATTCAAAACGTAGCCGCTTATCTCATACAAGTTTCCTTCTGGTGAGAACATTCTGATTTTGGTAAATACCCCGAAGTACTTCTTCTGCCACTTTTCCATCTCTTCGCGATATTTCTCCATCTCTAACCTATATTTTTCCATAGCTTCCTTGTCGTTAGGATTAATTGAAATTTGTGGACGCTTTGGAGGATCTCCTGCATAAAAGTGAGCAACTATTGGTGCTATAGTGGAGAGGGCTAAATTTAGTATTAGAAAAACTACAAGTGCTGAGATTAGAGCGTTGCTACTGCTCTTTGATATTATTGAGAAAAATATGCCAATCCCCAGAAAGAGAAGCGTGTATAGGTATGCAAAGAACATATACGTGGCAATTCTCAAGATAGCACTCCCTGTAACGTTGGCTCCGAGTGTCATAAGTACCCCCAAATTTAAGAGTGCAATCACCAGCATTGAGACTCCCAAGGTTAAAGCGCCTCCAAGGAATTTGCCGAGGATAATTTGATCCTTGTAGAGTGGAGTACTTAGAAGGATTTTTAAAGTGCCTCCTTCTCTCTCTTTTGTTATGGCATCAAATCCAAGTGCAATTCCAAATATTGCTCCTAACAAGGTGAAGTAATAGTTGAACTGTCCAAACAGAACCCAAAGTGGGGCTTTTTGTTCTTCTTCGACAATTCCCCATGAGTGCCATGAAATTAGGGAAGAGCTTAAGGATAGTGCTCCTATGATCAGCAAGAACCCAAATATTAAAAGAAACCTTCTGCTCTTTATGCTTTCCTTTATCTCCCTTTCAGCGATTGCCAGAATCATTATTCTCCCCTCCATAGACAAGGTTCATAAAGACTTCTTCTAAAGTTGGCTCTACCAGACTTAAGCTTAGAACTGTAAAACCCTTTAATTGTCTGAAAATCTCTTTTCTTACGTCTTTTTGAGTGCAAATTAGTGCTTTGTTCTCTGAAATTCTTTTAACTGTTCCTTCAACTATCAACTCGGGCAATGGTTCAACTGTTTCAACCAAAATTTTCACTTTCTCTTTCATCAGTTCTCTTTTTAGCTCTTCTTTGCTTCCAACTGCAAGCAGTTTTCCCTTTGATATTATTCCAAATGTATCACATACTTCTTCAACTTCTGAAAGTATGTGAGATGAGAAAAATATTGTCTTCCCTTCTTTTTTGAGGTTTCTTATGAGGTTTCTCATCTCTATAACCCCTGTTGGATCGAGGCCACTTGTTGGCTCATCAAGAAAGAGCACCTCTGGATCATTTATTAATGCTTGGGCTATCGCTAATCTCTTTTTCATTCCTGTGGAGAACTCACCAACCTTCTTTTTTGCAACATCTTCAAGTCCAACAAGTTCAAGCAACTCCCTCACTCTCTCTTCAGATTCATTCTTTGGAATACCGTAAAGCCTTGAGAAGAATAGAAGATTATCACGGGCTGTCATTGTCTGGTAAAGCCCTGGCTCCGTAGGAAGATACCCAGTTATCCTCTTAACTTCTACAGGATTTTCCCAAACATCTATATCATTTATATAAGCTTTTCCACTGGTTGGTTTTATTATTCCAAGGAGCATAAGTATTGTCGTTGTCTTTCCGGCGCCGTTAGGTCCCAAGAACCCAAATATTTTGCCCTTTTTAACGTTGAGATTCAAACTATTCACTGCCACAAAATCTCCATATTTTTTTGTTAGATTTTCAGTTTTAATGGCATACAAGCGAATCACCCCCTGTTGTTGACTTATTTCAACAAAACTATATTTCCCATTCCTCTCCTTTTTCTCTCAACCAAACCTTTGCTTTCCAGCAAATCCAGAGCTCTACTAACACTTGATTTCGAAAGTCCTGTCTTTTCTGGAAGCTTGCTCTGTTCTATAATCCCCCCAGCCTCAATTATTGCTCTGTATATCTTCTGTTCATCCTCCTTTAGTGTTTTTGCTATTTCTTCCCACATCTTTTTTCTTTCCTCCAAAATTAATTCACCGGCTGGTTTTTCAGCAAAATCGAAAAGCAGCAAATATGTTCCGCTGATACCTAGGACAATAGAAGCTATAACGATGATTACAACATCCCCAAGTGTGAAAAATCCAGGAATTTGGGTAATGGATGCATTTTGCCCTCCTCCTTCTATAACTATTTGGATTGGTGTTGGGTTCAATAACTTCAGTCCCAAAATAAACACAGAAGCAACAAATGAAGCTACTGCAAACGCTGTTTTTCCTTGGATTTTTCTGTCTTTGATGTTCTCACCCCCCAAACTCCTCCTCAAGATAGAGAACCTCTTTATTTTGCCAATCGACAATCGCTTGATATGTTATATTCCCACACGATATTTTAAGTCGAACTTTCTTCACTTTTCCATTCTCGGTCTCCAAGGTGCCTCCCAGAAGCTTTAGGGGACACTTTGGAATCTTTCCCGACTTTGCAACGAGTTCTGTGGCTTCTCTCATAATCTCAATCTCATCTTGTATTTGTATTTGTTCGGGCTTTTCTTCAACCTTCATGTCTATAACCTTCTCCTTTTCCAAGTCAACTGTTGCTTTTATTATCATCCTTCTGTTTCCCTTGTCGCATTGAAATACTGCATTGTAAAGATCTTCTACGGTGGTCGGCACGATAACTATCTTCTTTCCCTCAACCACCTTTGTTTCTAGTTTAACTTTAGGATGAACATTAACTTGATAGTTCTCTCCCACGAGGTCTCTAATTGTCTCATTCTTCAGTGCGATCTCAATAACCTTGTTTTCTATGAATTCCTTATTATTTCCGGTGAAGTTTGTTTCTATTATTTTGATGTTTCCATCTTGCTGGAGTACTATTTCATCTCCATCGCTAGTTGCCACTTTAACCACCGCTCCCTCCTTCCGCAGATTTCCTGCTACCAAGACTGTTGTAATCCCTACTGCTATCAACAGAAGGCCAAGCAATGCTAACCTTCTCTTCATTTTTCCTTCCATTTATTCATCACCTTTCATAATAATATTACACTCATCATAATATTGCACGAAATACCTTAAATATGATGTATATGAAACTGGTTTCCAACTGGTTCCACGTCTTTTTGCTATCTCATGTCTTCTTTCCCATTTTTCATACTCTTTCTTCAAACGGTTGCATAATATAACTCAAACAAGAA
>JAGGYF010000014.1 GCA_021162685.1 Candidatus Iainarchaeum sp.
ATGGAACCACTTTTTTATGGTAGATATAGAAAGAGTCTTCCATGTGAAACTTCGCAACTATACAGAAGACCCTGAGAGAACATGCGCTGTTGCCGCAATGTTTAGTGTGAATGAAAAGGTAGATGATGAGACATTCACAAATGTTGACTATGAAAAGGCAATGCGCATATTAAGAAATGTTGTCGCAAGAGGCCATCATTCTGTACTTGAACATGCCTCCTTTACATTCAATATATCTGGTGTATCGCGTGCGCTAACACACCAACTTGTGAGACATAGGATTGCATCGTACACACAGCAAAGTCAAAGATACGTAAAACTGAAAGAGATAGAGTTCATAAAGCCAGACACAATTGCATCAAATGAAGAGTTCAACAAAAGATATGATTCCATGCTGGAAAAAATATCTGAATTGTATATTGAAATGGTCAACGCAGGGATACCAAAAGAAGATGCGAGATACATCCTTCCAAACGCAACGCCTACAAGCATTATTGTTACCATGAACGCAAGAGAATTGCTCCACTTCTTCTCGCTGAGAACTTGTTATAGGGCACAATGGGAGATAAGAAGGATGGCAGAAGAGATGTTAAGGGAGTGTAAAAAGGTTGCTCCAGTAATATTTGAAAAGGCTGGTCCTCCATGTATAAGGGGGCCATGTCCAGAAGGTAAATATACATGCGGAAAGCCAAGAAATAATGAGCCATTATTTATGTCATAGGAGGATAGCATGAGAGGACAACACAAAGGGGAAAACGGTAAGGTACTAATCATAGGTGGGAGTGAGGAGTACGTTGGCGCTCCTGCCCTTGCTGGGCTTGCGGCCCTCCGTTCTGGATGTGACATTGTAAAGATAGCCACACCAGAGAAGGTAGCATATGCTATAAATACAATGAGTCCAGACCTGATAACAATAAAACTCAAACCAGACCCCTTTGTTGGTGTTGATAACATAGATAGATTGAAAGCATTGGTGAATGATTTTGATTGTGTTTTGATAGGAAATGGGCTTGGAACAAAAAGGGAAACACGCGTAGCCATAAATAAACTCATTGATGACATAAAGAAGCCAATGGTGATTGACGCTGATGCTATAAAGCTACTCTCTGGAAAACGTCTCAGCAATTGTGTTATAACACCACACTCAAAGGAATTTGAGCTGTTTTTTAGTGAAGAAGCAGATGAGGAGAATGTCCTCAAGCATAGCAGAAAGGATTTTGTGGTATTACTAAAAGGAAAAACGGATATTATCTCAGATGGTGAAAGGATATATAAAAATGAAACAGGGAATGATGCAATGACAGTTGGTGGAACAGGGGATATCTTAGCAGGTATTGTTGCCAGTTTTATAGCGCAAGGCATGCCATTATATGATGCAGCATATAGGGCAGCGATAGTTAATGGAAAGGCTGGGGATATAGCATTCAGAAAGCTTGGGTATTCTATGATTGCCAGTGATCTACTTGGTTGTTTACCTGATGTCATGAGGGAGATAGATTTTTAATGGATTGCTCCCTAACCAATATGCATGGAACTTCTACTTAATGTTTTGATATTAGGTATAAGCTTTGTGGCATTGTTCAAGGGCGCAGATGTATTTGTTGATGCTGCTGCAAATATCGCAAGGCACTTAGGCATCTCCGAACTTTTAATATCGCTTACATTGGTCGCAGTTGCAACATCCTTACCAGAAACAGGGGTATCTGTGATTGCATCGTTTAGTGGAGAGACCGCGGTATCTGCATCAAACATTGTTGGCTCTGTTATATTTAACATATGTGTTGCATTCGGTATTATGATACTATTTCTTAGTTTTAAGGCAAACAAAAAGGTGATTGACAGGGATTGTGTTGCAATGCTTGTCTCATACCTCTTGCTATTCACAGCCGTTCTATTCGGTGGAATAAACTGGATGTGGGGCATAATCTTCATTGTTGCATATGGCGTATACCTCTATTATCTATACAAAGATGTAAAGCAGGATTATGAGCACTCAAAAAATAAAGGTTCTATTATCAGAGACCTAGTCTTTCTCGTCATCGGCGCAGTTGTTATCTACCTTGGATCAAAATATGCTGTTGCATCTGCGGTATACCTCGCAAGAGTGATTGGTGTCTCTGAGTGGGCAATAGGTGCAACTGTACTTGCAGTTGGTACATCATTGCCAGAGTTCGCAGTATCTATCGGCGCATTGAGAAAAGGGAAACTCATGATATCGCTTGGCAATGTCATAGGAAGTAATGTATTTGATATACTTGTTGCACTTGGTCTATCAGCGATTGTGAATCCAATACTCATCAGCTTTAATGATATTATATTTGACATCTGGTTTATGTTGATAAGTGGCGCTGCTGTTACGCTATTTGCCATTCACAATAGAAGCATGCATACGCGCGAAGGTATCTTCTTTGTCCTGCTCTATGTGGGCTACATTATCCATCTTCTTGGTTTTATCTAGTCAAAACGTCTTAGAACCTTCTGCATCTTTGTCTCCCTTTTAGTTGGCTTTTTCATCCTTGTGAACAAAAAACCTATGACAGCAATGCCACCAAATAATAATCCTGCATTTGTAAGTGTCAAAAGCCCTGTTCTCGGTTGCTTTTCCTTGGCATGCTCGTACTCCATCTTTGCGTAGTGAATTGCCAATGCACATCTCCCGCTGTTGTATGCCTCAATGGCTCTTGTACTATTGGTTTTTTCTGTCCATATCCTTGCACTCTCACATATGGAATTAACCCTATCCTCTATCTCTTCTGCTATCTCTTTACATCTATCAATCATTTGATAATCTGGCTCATCTATACTCTCAATGAATTGTTCTATATGATGGATATCACAGATAGTATCATCACTTGAGTCACATGCCTGTCTAAGCTCCTCTATCATTTTGTTCAATGTCTCTTTATCGCATGCATCATAGAATTGTTCATCAAGTGTTGCTTTTCTGTTGTGCAACAGTTGTTCTACTGTATCAATATTTGCTTTAATCTGCTCTGCCTCACTGATAAAAGTAGAATAGTCTCCATGCACATACATTTGTTTGATTGCATCCCAATGGGATAGGAATTGCTCAATATCAAAATCCCTTATGTATGCATCTAACTGGCTGTATTGCTCTTTTATATCATCAACTTTTGGAGCAATATCATTAAACAATACATCTGCCCTCTTTTTCAATACCTTACTTATCTCTTTCCTCAACTCATGTTTTGCTCTCTCAAACAACTCTATTGCACTATCGTATTGCTTCCTCGCAGTGTTTATCTCTGCTTGCTGTACTATCTTTTCTATTTGCTGTGTATCTATACCAAGTGACTTTGCTCTATCTATGAGTGTATTGACTTCCTCTCTCTGTCTCTCAATTGTTTGTGCTTGCTCATCTTCATGTTCTATACTGTCCCTAACTGCATCTATCTCATCATATATTTCAATGGCTCTTGGGATGATTTCATCTTCATCTGCATCAGCAAGTGCCTCTATCATCTCCTCTATCCTTTCAACATCATCTGGCGAATCCTGTATATCCTGCAACTCCTCCTCAAGCATTGCTATTGTATCATTTACTAATGAAGATCTCTTCCTCATACGAAATGTTATTGTAATTCCTTCATCTGGTCCACATGTAAGGCCTTGGATTTTTATTTTATTGCTAGCAACATAGCTCCATGTTCCCCTCTCAACTGATATATCTATTGGCAGGGAGGGGAATGGAACTGTAATGCTAACATTCTTGTGGTATGCATCACAGTATAAACCAATGGGTAATGCATAAAGCACAGAGTTATCATCCTCCATAAGTGTTATGGTATCTCCTATATGCACTGAGAGGGGCGTGTTGTTAGATACATACGTAACAGAGACGTTTTCCTCTTTGCCCACATACATTGTAAGGTGTATTGTATCTTCTGTTATTGTTATGATTGCGTCATCTTTATCTGATGTTGCTGTGATAACCCCAGGTGCATTGAATGAGATGTGTGCCTTGAAGTGCTCCTTTGGTGATATCTGCCTTGTCTTTCTAACTAGCATTGTATTCTCATTAATCTCAAGAATATCAGTATACTCATCATTACATAATAGAGGTATTGTCTCTGCATCAAAGGTCATTAATCTCTTGCCAGGAGGCATATCTTCCTTGATTATGATATAGCCATTACTATACAGCAAAGGTCTATCAGATGAAATGGGTTCAATCACAGGTATGTGGATTACTGCATCCTCAACAACAAAGTCAAATGGATTGTATATCTGTATATTATATCTTGTATTTACGGGACTATTGCATGCAGGTGGTTCGTCAAATGTATACAAAACATTAGATATGATGATGTCTTCAGGCTCCACCTCTTCTGATATTTCCTCTATAGCAGTAGTATAGAATGTCTGCATCTCCTTAAGTGTTCCAAGTGCTGCTTCCACATCAAGGGAATCTTTATAGAAAAATGGCTCATATTGTGATGCCTTGTTTGAATATGTTGCACATCTTGCCTTCGGGTATAAACCAGAATCAACAAGTTTTGATAGCATATTTATTAATATATTAAATGTTGCCCTCTTTGATTCCAATGTTTGCTTGTATCTCCTCTTGGCATTATTATATATCTCGTCGATTGTATTCATCGTAATGATGTTTATTTCGTTCATCTCATATATAGAATCTGGCAAAGGATAAGCAATGGCTCTCTCCCTTCTTCTCTTTATCTTGTTCAATATCTGTTTATATCTAGAAACGTCCATGTCCTTTTCCGCTCGTTTGATCGTATCTTCTAACACATCTATATTCCTGTCAAGTGACGCGATAGTATCCAAATTGCATGTATCCGTTGACTTATTCAAGCATAGGATAATATCTGCCTGTCTCAGCGCATAAGCATATGCTCTTATGGATTCACCAAGTGTTTGCTTTGACCTCGCACTGTTGCACAATGCCATTACCTTCTGTTTAATAGCCATGAATGATTGCCCTCCTTTCATGTTATTCATTGTATTTGTAATGACATTGCACTTGTTCTCTGCCTCTTCCCTCAATGCCCTTGCCTCTTTCATAAGCTTATCCTGCTCTCTCATTGTGTATGCTGAATTGTCTATTATCTTATCAAGCATGAACGAAACATTTGATAGATAATGTTTTTGCCCATACTGGCACGCTCTCATGCTGTTTATTGAATATGTGTATGTTGCTCTATCCAACTCATTTTCTAGTCTTCTCTCCTCCTGCATATATGAATTGGCTCTTACATCAATAGGAACATACGACTCTGTCTGCCATCCTGCTATTGCCTCAGCAACACTCCTATCAATAAGGTATATCTTCTCGTCCTTTATCCCTTTGTTTTTCTCTCTCAAGTCATTCAACTGTGAAGTTGCGCGTTCTTGCTGTATCTTATAGTGAGTATGCATTTGTTCTATTGCCTTATCCAACCTATCAGCAACTTCAAGCATCTTTCCAACACCACTGAAATCACCTGGTGCGCTACCAACAAGATTGTTGTACCATGTGCCAAGAGAACGAGGTACCTTTCTTCCCTTGTAGAACGTAAACATCTCGGTATTTCCATAGAACATCAATGTTTGGAAAAACTTTGCATATCTTCCGTGGTCTACATCATTTAGATTCTCTATCTCATCACTATATACATTAAATGTTTCTGAATGATAGTAGGGGGTTCCAGCCCCAAGGCATTCTAGTTCATCTGCCTTATGCTTTACAAATGAGTAGGAACGCTCTGACGCAAGAACTGCTTTCTTGTTTGCTTGTTCAATTTCTAGAGTCATACCCACAAGCGCTTCAATACATTCTGCTGCGCTTAGATGCGGCATGGCAAATGATGCAGAACAGTATTTCTCTGCATCTCTCTTATACTGCTTTGCGTTTCTTACGTGTTGCCAGCTCTCATCAATTAAAGAGGATATGTCCCTAACCTCCTCTTTATTTCCAGAAAAATGTGTAGAAATATAGATATTAGCATCTGTGCCCTCGTGATATCCATCAACATACAACATATACATTATAGACTGAGCATTTGATATTGTGTCAGCACCATCAACAAACACAACATACTTGCCTATGGTCTCTACAATGTTGGAAAACCCCTCTGTAAGAAGCTCAAATTTATCTATAATATTTAGTATCTTGTGTGTGGTTGCATCAAGAGCTATTTCTGTGCCCTCAGCAAATGCTGTATTCAACAAAATAAGCAGTATAATAAAATACTTCACCAATCCTCTCCCCATAGTTCTCTCCCCACTTAATTTTGTGGTGAGGATAAATAAAAATGTTATGGTCTCAGGAAATAATTACTGAAGTCAACGCTATCGTCCTCCTCTCCTCGCATTATTCTGAGTATCTTCCGTACAGTAGACGCAACTGTCCTGCGCGTTGTATCTACTTGGTAAACCTTTTTGTAGTTTTCTCTTGCTCTTATCAGACAATAATCCAATGCCTCTGCCTCTACATTCTCCTTTATCTTCTTCTTTGAGTAATGCCTCTTTTGAAGTCTTCTCCACAGAACCTTGGGTGAACATCGCAAAACAAACACATACTCTGCTTTTAGGGGGATCTCACACAAGAGATGTCCTTCCATAACCCCATTCCTATTTTCTATTTCCTTTTTAAGTCGTTTCATGTCAACAACATAGCTTCCGTCTTCCTTTCCTGTGTATATCTTCTTTTCTCTTACTATCCTATTTACTTCAATAAGTGGTACTCTCATTTTCTTGGAGAGCTCTCTTGCAACACTTGTCTTCCCAGTACCTGGGACACCTGTTATAATAATCATAATATTAAAAAAGAACATCACCTTTAAATAATATTGCATTATAAATGATAGTGGTGAGCATATGCTGAAGGAACTTATCAATAGCATGGTTGATGCAGTTGAGGACCTCGCAACTGCAATTATCGCAGTTGTCCTCGTTATATTCGTTGCTGGAGAATTCTATGCGAACATGTTCCCAGCTACAACACAGGAGTTTTGGTATCCAAGTGCATTATTTGTTGTTGTTTTGATACTAAAACTCATAAAGGATATCTTCCAAAAGGTAAGAAGAAAAAAATAGCTATTCAAGAACCTTAAATGAATCAATAACACCGTCGCCGTCTGTATCCAACCCTTCAACTACATTTTCTCCTTTTAGGTCAGTGCCACTCATTATTGCTAATATTGCCGCCCTTGTGCCTGCTCTTGACCTACCAGCAACAACAAGCATGTGTTTGTTCTCGTTCCATGGGTTCTTTGTCAGAACAATAAGACCATTATGTTCGTGATACCTCTCACCTGTTTTTTCTGAGTATATTGTCCAAACATCTCCTGTCTCTATTCTTATGGGCAACTCGTCATTTATCCTTGCTGTTATCATATTTGTCACAGGTCCACCAACAACAATTATATTCCCCTCTAAGTCATTCTGCCTTGTATCTGTGTCAAGAAGAACACTTGGTTTGACACTTGTTGATAATGTACCTAAGTACAAACATAGGTCAGAAACAAAATGTGTATCTCTTGCCCTTGCATGATGTGGGCCATGTGGGTCAGGACTACCAACAATGATCTTTGCATCAAACACACCATCAGAGAAGAATGGGGCCAATAGGCTAGGGATATCAACATGTTTCTTTGTTAATTTCCTCCATTCATCAACAAGTGCTATTGCATATGCCTTGTCCTTTGCTTTGTAATATCTGGCAACTGCCCCCTGCTTTTCCTCTGTCTTCACAACTGTAATAGCACCCAATCTCCTGAGCTGATTTATGTGATAGTATACCTTTTGCTCATCCATGCCTATTCGCTCTGCAAGCCTACTAGGGTAATCTGGCTCCTTTGCCAGCTCTTTTAGTATTTTCCACCGCGTTGGGTCCAGGAGCTTCTGTAGCTCTCTTGGCTCTCTTATAAGGCGGGCGGGCATCTCTCCTGCTTTTGATACAATTCTCATAAAAACCACTATAGTTTTTATTATAATGGTTATATAAAAACCTTTGTTTTTCCCACTTTTTTCTTAATATTTTTAAGATAGTGATTAAACCATTATAATGGAAATTATAGAAACTATTTATAAAAAAGAGAACACCAATCTGTTGGCGATGTTATGTGTGGTATCATAGGATATAAAGGATTGAGGAATGCCAGTGATGTTGTTATAAATGGACTAAAACGCTTGGAATATAGAGGGTATGATTCTTGGGGAATGGCCCTCATTGGCTCTGATATGAACGTTGTGAAGAATGTTGGCAAGATCGGAGAAGTAGATGAGATTAATGTTGGGGAGGCACATATTGGTATAGGACATACACGATGGAGTACACATGGAAAGGTAAACAAGCTTAATGCACATCCGCACCTGTCATGCGATAAGAAGATTGCAATTGTACATAATGGTATTATTGAGAACTATCAGGAAATGCGAAGATACCTTATATCAAAAGACCATGTGTTTGTTTCAGATACAGACTCTGAGGTGATTGCACACCTTATTGAGGAACACATGAAAACGGTGGACTTTGTGGAGGCTGTTAGGAGGGCTGTTAATGAGTTAAAAGGAAGTTATGCAATTGTTGCTATGCATAAAGATATGAAATATCTTGTTGGAGCGAAGAAGGATTCACCCCTTGTCATAGGTGTCGGAGAAAACGAATTGTTTTTTGCATCAGATGTTCCTGCCTTTCTGGAATACACAAGAGATGTTGTATTCATGGATGATGGTGAGCTAGCAGTACTAAATAGTGGTGTTGAAATCTTTGACATAGAAACAGGGAAGAAGAAAAAAAAGGACATAACACATGTTGATTGGAGTGCAGAGCAAGCATCAAAGGGAGAATTTGAGCACTTTATGATGAAAGAGATCTCTGAGCAGAATAGGACAATAAAACAGGCGCTCTCACACAGCAGAGATACCATAGAGGATATTGCGAACAGAATAAACAATGCATTTGGTATATTCTTTGTTGCATGTGGAAGCTCGTATCATGCTGCACTAACCGCCTCATACATCTTCTCAAAAATAGCAAAAAAACACATCAATGTTGTTGTTGCCTCTGAATTCCCATACTACAAGGACTTTCTAACAGATAGGACATTGATGATGCCAATATCGCAATCAGGAGAAACAGCAGATGTACTACAAGCAGTTAAAACAGCAAAAGAGAAGGGAACGCATGTTGTCTCAATAGTGAATGTTGTGGGAAGTTCGTTGTACAGGCAATCTGATTATGCATTAACAATGAACGCGGGGCCTGAGATCTGTGTATTATCAACAAAAACATATACCTCTCAATTAACGTTGCTTACACTTCTAGCATACGCATGTGCTGGAAAAATAGATGAAGGAAAGTTACTTCTTGAGAGGGTAGCAAAGGAGGTTGAAGAATTAACATCTCCTGAAACTAGAATCAGGCTTGTTGAACTTGCATCAAAACTGAAAGATAAAAAGAACATATTTGTGATAGGTAGAGGGGTAAATTATCCTACTGCACTTGAAGCAGCATTAAAGATAAAAGAAGTATCCTATATACATGCAGAAGGATTCCCAGGTGGAGAGCTAAAGCATGGAACAATAGCACTCATCTCAGAAGGCACACCTTGTATAGTGCTTGCTCCAAATGATGAAACCAGGGAGGAGATAATAAGCAATGCAATGGAAATAAAATCAAGAGGAGGGTACATCATAGGTATAAGCCCAGAGAACAATGAGGTATTTGACTTCCACATAAAGGTTCCTGATGAGGGGATTGCATCATCCATACTCAATATCATACCCATACAAATACTTGCGTATTATCTTGCTGTGCTGAGAGGATGTGACCCAGACAAACCAAGAAACCTAGCAAAATCCGTGACTGTAAAATAACGAAATCCTTTTAAATAAGTTCTTTGTAGAAATATAGGTAAAAAAGGTGTTTTTTATGGGAGATCTACCAAGAGCAGCAGTTGAAAGGTTAATAAGGAATGCAGGGGCTAAGAGAGTAAGTGCAAGCGCTGCTGAAGCACTTGCAGAGGTATTAGAGGATGTTGCAATGGATATCGCAGCAGAAGCAACATTACTGGCAAAGCATGCTGGGAGAAAGACTGTTACAGCAAAGGACATAAAATTAGCAGCGAAAACCTAGGGGTTTTTGTCTCTGTTCTTCCAAACAACCTGAGGAGTGTATCCCAAAAACTTATTGAGGTATTGGATAATCTCCTCCTTTGTTGCTAATGGGATGCTTTTTGTTTGCACAAACCCATCTGTACTATAACTTGTTATTATTGTTCTGTTGCCTTTATTCTCAACCACAACTCTAACTACACGCATGCTAACCATTATGAAACAATTTGGACTGCTGTTGAGTTTACAGGTTCTCCACAACCTGTCCCATCACAAGGAGTTACCTCACATATCCATTGTTCATCAACTGCAAGATTGCTGTTGTCCACAGTACTTCCTGAAATGCCTGTATCGCTCCATGTTGTTCCATTATCAGTACTTTTAAACCATTTGAACGTACTTGCGTCTGAGTCGTTATCATCATCAATGAAGGAGTACGTACAAGTTAAATTATCGCCAGCTGTGACATTTGCTGGGCTTGGAGTTATTGTGACATCTTCCACACTTGGTTCACTATTGTTTATTGTTAGAACTGATGAATTTACTGGGTTACCATAATCTATTCCGTCGCTTGGTGTATACTCACAGATTATCTCATCTCCTTTAGCAAAATTTGAGCTTGAAAGTGTTTTTGATGTCTCCCCTGCTATTTCCGTTCCATTTATGAACCATCTAAATGTTGAGCCAGATTCTGCATCGCCATCTGGGTCCGAAAATGTGCCATTGCATGTTAAATCAGTTGTAGTATATGCAGGATCTGGTGTGATAGAAACATCTGTTATGTTTGGTGGATTGTTGGGCTCAGCTGTCGTGAAATTATAAACATCGCTCTCCTTACAATTTCCAGATGCATCACATGATTTAACTTTGTAATAGTATGTAGTATTTGATGTTAATCCACTAAGTTTGATTGAATGTGATGTTACACTGCTATTATCTGTTACAGTATTATCAAGTGTGCTTGAACTTGTACCATAATATACAGTGCTGTTGCTTGACTCATCCGTTGTCCATGTTATTGTAGCGTTTTCTGTTGTGATGGATGTTGCAGTAAC
>JAGGYF010000009.1 GCA_021162685.1 Candidatus Iainarchaeum sp.
AAGGGATGGCGCCCAGGGTCGGATTTGAACCGACGGCCTCGTGGTTAACAGCCACGCGCTCTTCCCGGCTAAGCTACCTGGGCATAGAAAGATGACTATACATTTATCAAAAGGATTTAAAAAAAGAGAGGGTTCACTGCGCGTTTTTTAGATAGTAGTACACTGTTCTCAATGGAATATTCATCTCTTTTGATATGTCTTTTACTGGTTGGCCATTTCTTCTCCTCTCAATAATCTCTCTTACAGTTTCGTTGGAGTATTTTTTTGGCCTCCCGACCTTCACGTCCTTATGTGCCAATTTTACTCCTTTTTCCTCAAGAACTGAGAACACCTTTGTGCTTGTCTGCTTCAGCAAGCTTGGTGGGCAGTATATTGCTTGTATATTTGGGGCATTTTCCATGATGTTCATCACGATGTCCATAGATGGTCTTGCATTTATGTATACCTCTGTTATGTTCTCATCCAACTCCTCTATTGCCCTCAAGAGCTCCTGTTTGCTGCTTGTTTGTATCATTCGCATATTCTCACCTCAGAACTCGGTTTGTATAATATTTACATTTTCTTGTTTATATACTTTCCTTAACCACTCGCTAGTGGTGGCAAAAACGTTACGGCAAGAACTCCTTATTCTCTATCTTCTCTGGAAGGTAGGTATTTGTTATAAACCTTAGGCCCTTACTGCTCAATGCTTCAAGCTCTGCTTTATACCCCTTCTTTATCATGAGCTTGATCTCCTTTTGCCATTCTGGTGCTTGGAACCATGGATAGTTCATGAGCTCCTTTGCCCTTTTTATGTCAACATCCTTCGCCTTGATTGTGTACTTCTCCAGATCATACCTCTCTATGTCTGTCATGGTTAGTCCAACAAATTTGGCATTAGGTGTCCCCAGCTTCTCAGAAACATGTGCAAGATTCATAGACCCCCATTTTATTACTGAATAGATATACCATCCATAGGCATCTCCATCTGTGAAAACAATAAGCGGGATCTTGTGTTCAGTACTTAACCTGTTTGCCAATCTCCTAACACCTCGTGCTGCCTGTCCTTGTGATGTCATCAGGATGCAGTTGTGCGTTTTCCAGAACTTATCCTCATGCAATCGTTCAAATGCAGCGTTCTTCTCTATGAGGAGGATATAATCTGCATCAACCTTTTTGAACTCTATGTTCTCAACATTGGAGGGTATGCTCCATCCACCAGAACCAAGTTTGCTCCAGTCAACGGTGTCTCCCCTATCCTTTATCACTACATTTCCAACAACTCTGCCTCTAACATCTGCGTTTAGATGCAGCTCTTCCCTAAGTACATCTAATGCAGTCTCAAGATCAACCACAATTGGATCCGATTCGCTCTGTTCTTCTACAGTATTCTCTTTTGTGCCTGGGATAGTCCTCTTTATAGCATAATACATGTCTCTCAAACTTGTTGTTATGCCTTCTTTAACTAATTCGTTACAGACCCAAGATGCAATCAATACAGTTTGCATAAACTTCCTTGCATGAGCAACATTCATGAAGCTCCTTTTTGAGATACTTGAACCTAACCTCAGCTTCATATGTTTTTCATCAAACTCTATGTTGGATAGTGTTCTCACAGGTATAGATATTGTTGGACTTTTTCCCTTCTTTATCGCTGTTGTTATCTCTTTTCCCAGTTTCTGTAGTTTTGCTATGACCTCCTTATCCTTTTTCATTCTCATTGCAGCTGTTGTCTTCTTTTTCATTGTTCCTCACCTTCCTCTTCATCAGCACCATTTCCGCTGTATTTCTTTTCAATCATCTTGACAAGTTTCATCTCAAGTTCTTTTTTATTGTCTCCTGTCAACGCAGCAACTGCTGCAGCAACTTCTGGAACATATTTCAAGAGAGTCATCTTCTTTGTTTGCTTCTCATATTTCTTACGTTCCCTTCTTATGTGGCCACCAATCTGTCTTCCGACCTCCATCAGTGCGAACTTTACTTCCTTATGTATCTCTTCAATGTCTGCAATTGCTTGTTTTCCAGCAGAGGTATAAGGTATGTATGTTGAGACAACGTTTACTATGATGGAGACAGGAAGTGTATCTACCTTCTTTAATCCATATCTATTCCAATCAACCTCATTTACGACCTTTGTTATGACATCTGCTCCAGCATCAAATAGCAGAGGCGCCCTATTTGCAAACCTCATTATCTCTGCCCCTACACTATCACCCACTACTCTTCCAGCTTTACCACCATAAGCAACACCTGCTTCTACTATGAATGGCACACCTCCTCTGTATACGCTTGGTGGCCTAGTAACAACTGCATGGAATTGTGGCTCAAGAACGTTTAGTATAGCTTTCTTTATCTGTTTCTCACCAATAGGTTTGAGCTCTTTTGTACTTGGAGCCAAGAATTTTACCTTCTTTATTGCATCTATGATCTCCTCTGCATCCTTCCACGTTAGTGAGTCAGGTTTTCTTTTGAAGTCAATACTTGTCAATTTCTCTATCTCATCCGCTTTTGCATTGCTCATCCTATCAAATGTCTTGACAAGGAATGTTCGTATTGTTCTCTCTTTTGAGTGATGCGCATACTCCAACAGGTCATCTATTGTTAGCCCTTTAGGATGCGGCTTGCTTGGTTTTGCTCTCTCTGGAACAACACTTACTGCTCTATTGTATGTTATCTTTCTTCCATCAGGGGCAATAAACGTTATTTTGGCATGTGGGTTTGCAACAGCCGTTCTCCTTATGTATTCGCCAGGCCCATATTCACTCCAATTGAATGTTACCTCTTTAAACTCTCCCCTTACCTTTGTCCCATGCCAGTCTCCATCATACTCCTTCTCATTCATAATAACGGGCTTGTTCCTCTTTACATCAATCATAATGTCTACTTCATATACCTTACCATTCTTTGTTGATGTTATGACATGAATAGGTTTTCCTGTTGTTATCTGGGCATACAAGGTACAACCTGTTGCACCAATCCCTTGCTGCCCCCTCTGTTGTATGAATCTATGAAATTTAGTTCCTGCGAGCATCTGAGCAAACACTTTCCCCACATGTGTTTTTGGGATTCCAGGCCCATTGTCCTCACAGTACACTTCATAATGGTCATGTCCAAGTTGTTTTATTTTTACTGTTATATCCGGGAGTATGCCTGCCTCTTCACATGCATCCAACCCATTTGTCACATATTCATGTACAATTGTAGTGAGGCTTCTGATTTTACCTGCATATCCTAACATCTGTCTATTCTTCTTAAAGAACTCAGCAATACTGTGTTCCCTAAACTCTTTGAATATTGCTTCTGCTTTTTCTACCATACTCTCACCTAAAACAAATCTCTCCTTCTTATCTGAACTGCTCTGTAAACATCACCATGCGGCGTTCCGCTTAATAATTTTTCAATAGCATCAACAGCAAGCTGTACTTCTTCCTCCTTCCCAATTACTGCTACGGTCTTTCCGTATATAGATATGCTGGCACCAGTAAGGTCCTCCAATGTCTTTCTTGCCTTTCCCTTTGCTCCAATTATCCTCGCTTTCTGTCTTTCTATTGCTTTTTTAGAGTTCAAATAATCCCTTAAATCAAGGATTTCTAGGTAATATCCCTCTTCAAACAATTTCATTGCGATTTTTGGGTTGAATCCACGTGCAATGGCTTTTATAACGTCTTCTGCTTTCATAGCCATTACTGGGTCTGTATCTTCGTCCCTTTCCACATTTACTTCTCCTGTTTTGCTGTTTATGTGGAGAATTACATTTGCTTTTTTCTCAATCTCCTTTTTTATCTCTCCTTTTTCCCCGATAAGCACGCCTATTCTCTCTTTTGGGACAAAAAGATAATCTTCGTATTCCATACGGCATTTCCAGTTTTTAGTTAATGTATTCTTTTCTCATTCCATATTTATATATCTTTCGCCAATATTTTGTGAGTATTTGGCGATTTAAGGCATTTTATAAGCATATTTATATATGAGTATATC
>JAGGYF010000036.1 GCA_021162685.1 Candidatus Iainarchaeum sp.
ATATAATTGTGAGAGACGTTGTTTCAAGATTTGGGGCTGACTTTGAAACTGCGAAAAATCTTGCATATTATATGATAACAAATATTGGTACACCTTTTTCTGAAAATAGTGTTGCAAGAGCACTAAGTTTGCATAACGAAACAGTTAAGAAGTATCTAAGATTTTTTGAAGAAGTTTTTTTGTTTTATTATGTTAGACAATTCTCTTGGAAAATAAAAACACAGCTGAAAAAAGATATGAAATGTTATGCAATAGACACTGGCTTAAGAAATGCTGTCTCGTTCAAATTCTCTGAAGATCTCGGGAAATTGGCAGAAAATACAGTATTGATTGAACTGAAAAGAAGAGGCAAAGATGTTTATTTTTGGAAAGGAAAGAAAGAGGTAGATTTTGTAGTAAGGGATAGAAAAGACTTGATTGCAATAAACGTGAGTTATGCAGATGAAATTCCAAAAAGGGAGATAGATGGATTATTGGAATTTAAGAAAAGGTATGGAAAGAGTAAGTTAATAGTGATTACAAAGGATTTTGAGAAGAGGGATAAAAAGATAAAGTATGTTCCATTGTGGAAATGGCTGCTTCACTTGAGCGAGTTCTGATAAATCAAATCCCGGCGGGAGCATTCATTTAAATAATGGCTATGTAAATAGTAGTGTATGATAAAACCGTGGCTTCAACTTATACGGCCCTATAATGGGATAATGACTGCTATTGCTGTTGCAATAGGTTTTTTTGTCTCAAGCAGAACGATAAATGGATCAATGCTCATAGCAATGCTTTCTGCTTTTCTTATAATGAGTGCGGGGATGATAATCAATGATTATTTTGACCTCCCAATAGACAAAAAAAGTAAACCGTGGAGGCCACTACCATCAAGAAAGATAAAAAAAGACGATGCCCTTCTTGTTTCCATACTTCTGTTCTTAGGTGGGATCTTTTTATCCACTATGCTCAACAGAATTGCATTGTACATCGCTATAATCGCGTCTATATTTTTGTTGCTTTATGCAGCATCACTATCAAAAAAGGTGTTTATTGGGAACATGGTTGTTGCGTTCAATACTGCATTGACATTTATATTTGGGGAAGCAGCAGCAACCAATCAAATATTCTCAAAAGAACTTGGTGTGCTTTTCTTGCTTTCGTTTCTCTCAACAATTGCAAGAGAGATATACATGGACATCAGAGACATGAAAGAGGATAGGAAGGTAAGGAGAACAGTACCAATAGAAATTGGCATGAAAAAGGCAGCATATATTGCATCGTTTTTTGTTCTGCTTTCTATCATTGCAAGCCCTCTCCCATTCATCGTAGGGTGCTTTGGTATATCATACCTTCTGATTGTAGGCATCGCAGATCTCTACTTTATCGTGATTATTGTAAAAGGGTTGAGGAACAAAAGGGCGAAGGCATTTGATTTTCAGGGAAAACACATGAAGATCGCACAGTTTATCGCGCTACTTGCTTTCATCATAGGTGCATTGTGAACAAATGTTCAATTTAGAGGATAACATTTAAAAAGATGTCCACATACAATCCTTTTGGGTGGGTCTATGACATCATATATAGACAGTGTGGATATTGCCATACTGCGCGTGCTTCTGAAAAACGCGAGGGCATCATTTAGAGAGATCGCATCAGAGGTTGGGATTGCTGTTGGTACAGTGCAGAATAGAGTAAGGAAAATGGAAAAGATGGGAGTACTACAAGGTTTTGAACCAATAATTGATTATAGCAAACTTGGATATGATGTTGATGCGATTATTGCACTGAAGATTAAGAGGGACAAGATAGAAAACATAAGAAGAATGTTCAGAGAGACCCCGAATGTGATGAGCATGTATGAGGTCACTGGTGATGTTGATGTTTTTCTAAGGGTCAAGTTCAAGAGTTCATCAGAACTAGCAGAATTTCTTATAAACAAGTTAAGCGAAGAATATGTTAAAAGCAGTGTAACATACACAGTATTGAGAAGGATGTCTAAGAAGGATTTGATACGATGATATTAAAGGATGATATCTTTGTCATACTAAGGGATACAGGAGAAGTTATGAAATGGTTTTCTGTAGCATTTTCTGTACCATTGCTGTATTCCGTACTATTTGAACAAAATATCGGAATCATCTTTTCCTTCCTTGTTTCTATGATGCTGTGTTTTATCATTGGGTTTCTATTATACAGAACATTTAAAGTAAAAAGAGAGACCAGGAGAATGCATGCACTAGTCTCAGTATTCCTTGTTTGGGTTCTGATCTGTGTTGTATCTGCACTTCCCTTGTATCTCGGTGCTGGAAAGGGATTTATTGACTCACTATTTGCAAGCACTGCATCAATAACAACAACAGGATTCAATATATTCACAGAGCAAGAAATGATTGCGCTCCCCCACTCAATAATCCTATGGCTCAATTTTCTTTCATGGATAGGTGGTGCAGGTATAGTAATGGTTGCAATGGTAGGATTGCTAACAGCATTTGCAGAAGCAGGAAAACTATATGGTGCAGAGGGTAGGGCAGAGCGATTAAGACCTCATATAGTAAACACAACAAAACTTATATGGATGATATACGGTGCCCTAACGCTCATCGGTGTAATTTTGTTGTTGTTCTCTGGCATGAACCTTTTTGATGCAGTCAATTATTCTATGAGTGCGCTCTCAACAACTGGGTTTGGAACACATACAGATGCGTCAAGAGTCATAAATCCATTCATTGAAATGACCCTCATGTTTCTGAGTATAATGGGAGCAATAAGCTTTGTTGCACACTATCATGTAATCTCAAAAGATAAATTAGCATATTTCAAAGACAAACAGGTGCTTATGCTTCTAACACTTATAATTATAGGTACTGCACTGATTATCCCAAAACTTGTTGCCTATTATGGAACTAACGCCATACGAATCGCACTATTCCATGTAGTAAATGCAGTGACATGTGGCGGATTTGAATATGTAGATATGAGTGCATGGATTGGAAACCTTGATTTCGTGCTATGGGTATTCATAGGATTAATGTTCATTGGGGGTTCATCTGGTTCAACAACAGGAGGAATAAAGATTATCAGATTTATTGTTCTTCTCAAATCTGTATACTGGAAGATAAAGCGGTTTATCTTACCAGAACATGCGGTATTTACAAAGGTTGTTGATGGCAGAAAGATAAAGGATAGCGACATAAACACAACGCTTTTCTTCACATTTCTCTATGCACTATTCATATTCATTGGTGCAATGGTTCTAATGTCGTGTGGATACACAGCAACAGCAAGCTTCTTTGAGGTTGTGTCTGCGCAAAGCAATGTTGGATTCACTGTTGGTATCATGAGTACATCTTCACCAGTGGTCGTAAAACTCATGCTTATCATAAACATGATCGTTGGAAGGTTAGAGATATTTCCAATATTAGCATTTGCTGGTACTCTTCTGAAGATACGATAATAATATAAATTATCATGAGGTATGAATAGTTGGTGGGAGAATGTACATTATAATTGTTGGAGCAGGGAGACTTGGTTATCACCTAGCAAAGACGCTTCTTGAAGAAGACCACGATGTTGTTATTGTTGACAAAAACGCAGATGTGTGTGCTGATTTATCTTCAGAGTTAGAATGTGTTGTTGTGCATGGTGATGGGACAAAGCCCCAGATATTGGAAGAAGCAGGTATTGCAGATGCAGATGCAGTTGTTGCACTCACAGGCCAGGACGAAACAAATCTTATTGTATGCTTGATGGGAAAACAGATGGGTGCTAAAACAGTTGCTGCTAGGCTTAGCCAGGTACACTATGATGAACAAATCCTGCAAAAACTCGGTTTGGACCTTGCCATCTACCCAGAGGCAGCCGCTGCTGGATATATCGCTGAACTCCTAACAAAGCCGAGGGTTTTGGATCTGGCATTTATCGCAAGAGGAGACGCTGAGATAATAGAGGTTGAAGCATCACCTGACTCTTCTATTACTGGAAAACTGGTCAAAGACATAAAACTTCCAAGTGGTACAGCAATTATTGCATTGTACAGAGGAAGCAACCTAATTATACCAGATGAAAGAACAGAGATAGGTTCCGGAGATAAGGTATTGGTATTAGCAAAAACAGAAAAGGTTGATGAATTGAAAAAACTGTTGGGGTTATAGCATGGACAAAATAGAATTCTTTGCTCAGGTTGGAAAATGGGTTGCAGTTAAGAAGATGAAAATTGATGAACACGTACAACCCATTGAAGTATGTAGGTTTTTGGTTTCAGTACATGAAACACTTGACAGAAAGATATGGGAATTCCTCTCGGATGATTTTGACCTGAAAGCATTGGAAAAGATCGCCGCAGATATCTGTGGTGCTGAGCTTACAAAAAAAGGTTGGCAGATAAAAGGCAGACTTTCTGAGGAGAAAATAAATCAGATATTGGCAAAACTGAAATCTCCAACTACATCAAAAGCGATCAACCAGATTGTAAAAAGTAAGAGGGGAAAAGAAATCGCCAAAACGTTTGTCACAAGAAAGGTACTAGAGATTCTTGGTTACCCAATAGAGCTGGAATCAAAACAAGTGGAGAAATACATAGATGAAAAACGATTGCAGGAATAATATTTTTATACACGGAGATGAATAAACTTCCAGCAAATAGTGGGGCTGTGGGGTAGCTGTGCAGCGTCCCTAGGGGAAACCTCTGCGGGTTTCCCCTGGCTACCCTGGGAAGCCCACCCCTTCCAGCAAACAATGGGGCTGTGGGGTAGCTTGGTATCCTGCGGGCTTTGGGAGCCTGTGACCTGAGTTCAAATCTCAGCAGCCCCATTACTTAACAGCGTAGTTTTGTTGAGGAGCACCAATGCAGGGGTTCCAGAGCCTGGTCAAATGGGCAGGACTTAAGATCCTGTGGCTTAGTGCCTACGAGGGTTCGAATCCCTCCCCCTGCACTGACCAAATTACATATGGTCGTTCGTAGTGTGGCATAAAGCCACACTATTAGAAATCATTGAAAGGAAGGGGTGTGGAATCCGAGGGTACGCAAAGCGAAGCAAGGGAGTATATCCCCATAGTATGCTCTGCGCTTCGCATTGCGCAGGGGGAACCTGGGTTCCCCATAAAGGACGCTCTGACCAAATTACATATGGTCGTTCGTAGCGTGGCAGCCTTTTTCCGCTTCAGGCGGAAAAAGCCTGGGGAAAGTATAATCATGTTCGCCCTGCCGGCGAACAAGGACGCCTTCGGCGTTTTATGCTTACAAAATCACACCATTAGAGGAGGGGGCTGCCTCCTAGTGATATCTTTCAGATTCCCGTATATCCTAGTTGAATGGTGATTTAATGAAACAATATCCAGAAGTCACAGTTGGCGCGCTCATAGTAGACGAGAATGGTGAGATCCTACTCATACGCTCTCACAAATGGAGCAATAAATACGTGGTCCCTGGGGGCCACATAGAAATCGGTGAGACAATAGAAGAAACACTGAAAAGAGAGGTAAAAGAGGAGACAAACCTTGACATAGAGGTTGGGGAATTCCTTGGTGTGCAGGAGAGCATATTTGATGAAACGTTTTGGAAGAAGGAAAGACATTTCATCTTTTTAGATTTTGTTTGCAGATTAAAACGAAAAAATGAAATAAAACTAAACTATGAAGCACAGGAGTATATATGGATCAAACCAGAAAAAGCTCTTGAAATAGATGTAGAACCATACACAAAAAAAGCTATTGAGAGATATATAGAGGTAAGGGATAGAAAATGAGGGTTCTTCTGGTATATCATTCCCAGACAGGAAACACAAAAAGAATTGCAGAAGCTATTGCTAGTGGCATAGGAAAGGAATGCGTTGTTAAAAAAGTTAGTGAAGTAAAACCTGGTGACATAAAGAGATTTGATGTCATCGGATTTGGTACTGGTGTATACTTTGGAAAACCTGGGAGGAGCATCGTTGAGTTCATAGAGAGATTACCGAAAGCTAAGAAAAGGGTCTTTGTGTTCGCTACATATGGCATAGGCTTCTTCGGAAAAAAAGCTATCAAAACACTTGAAACAAAACTTGAAGCAAAAGGTTTTACTGTTGGAAAGGCATTTGGATGTCTTGGTTTTGATAATTGGGGATTACTGAAAATAGTTGGTGGGATAAATAAAGGCAAACCAAATGAAGAAGACATAAAAAGAGCACATGAATTTGGGAAAGCATTACTGCCATAACTCCTTTATCTTTCCCTGTATATGCTGCTCTATACCAAATGTTTTGTCTGTGTTTGCTACCATAACCAATGCTGGCCATGGAACCCCCAAATCCCATGCAGCCCTCAATCTTCTGTGACCATCTATAAGTATATCCTTGCCATCCTTTCTCAGAATAATCACAGGGGTGTTATAACCAAACTTCAATGCCTTTTTTATCTTGACAACAATCTCATCCTCTGTTATAATCTCCTGCTCACCTGGAAATGTGTAGTATATCTCTCCAATCTTCTTCCTGTCAAGCATCTCTTCCTTTTTTTCAAATGTTATATCAGGATATATCTTCTCATAGTATCTCAAAAGCTTATTGAAGAGCTCCCTTTCCTCATATGGCTGGATAAGTGGCATGTACTCACCAGAAAAATAAATGCATATCTCCCTTATAAGGATTGAGGCAAACATATATAAATAGCATTGCATTCAATTTTTTTGATTGAAATGCCAAGTGAGGAAGAGGAAATCATCCAGCTTATCGCCCAGGAACTTATGTCTGGGAAGAGCATAGATACTGTTGCTGGTGAATTGATACAAGCTGGTCTTCCCAGAGACGAAGCATACACTGTTGTAAATGCTGTTGCACAACAATTGGCTGCTAGAGGTCGCGGAAGAGCGCCACCAAGAGGCGGGTATGCACCACCACCAAGAAGGCATGGCAGCATGCTAACATATTTGGTCATGATTGTGGCAATTCTAATTCTATTATACGTTATCATGTACAAGTGATTTGAACAGACATAGTAACCAATTTATTTAATGCTGGCTAAAAACAATGCTGTGCCTCAGTGGCTCAGCCGGTAGAGCGCCACCTTGGTAAGGTGGAGGTCGAGGGTTCGAATCCCTCCTGAGGCTTAGGGAGGCCTTGTGCCTCCCGTTTGTGGATTTAGGTTTTGATGAAACTTCACATTACACAACATCAGAAATACAGATGGTTTTATACCTCTCGTTGTATGATGTGCGTGAAAAGTTTCTTCGGATTCCGCCGAGGCTTTTCCAAGGGAGATTTGCTATGAAAAAGTTTCTTGACAAAAACAATATAATAGCAGTTGTTGGTGCATCGCCCAACAAAGAGAAGTGGGGCTGGAAGATATTCACAAAACTACGGGAATCCGGATTTAAGGTATATCCAGTAAACCCAAAACATGAAAAGATTGATAATGCTAGGTGTTACCCAGACCTAAAATCGTTGCCTAAAAAACCAGATGTTGTTATAACCATTGTCCCACCACATATTACTGAGAAGGTTGTTGAACAGTGCAAAAAACTAGGCATAGAAATGGTGTGGATGCAACCTGGCTCTGAATCAGAAGAAGCCATAAAATTTTGTAGAGAGAACGGTATTGAAGTAGTATATAATGCATGCTTTGTTGTTGATGGATTGAAAGATATCTTCCAATAGAAACCTTTTTAATGCCTTCTTGTCTATTTAGATATATGGCAGTTGATTTTTCCAACCTCGTTGTGATGTACTCAGGAATACCATGGGAAGAAGTAGGGTACACACTATTAACAATCATCATAGCGCTTGTAGCATCAAAGATAATATTTGTATTCATAAAGGGCACATTGGAAAAAATCGCTGGAAAAACAAAAACAACACTTGACGACATCCTTGTAAAGGAAATGGAGACACCTACACACCTCTTCGTAGTGCTCCTTGCATTATATCTCTCCTTGACAATCTATCCAGGAATGCAAAGGTACTTCACGCAATTTGACATTCTCATACAAATATTGCTCATATTTGTTGTCGCATATGGAGTAACAAAAGCAGTTACTGCAACCGTACGTTGGTACATGCATGAGAAGCGTGGGAAAAAATACAAATATAATTACCTCATTGTAGTCAAGAAGATAATTAACGCAGTTGTGTATATCCTGGCCATTATTATTGTTTTATCACAACTGGGCATTGAAGTAACTCCTTTGATCACATCACTAGGGATTGGTGGACTTGCTGTTGCACTTGCATTCCAAGACACCCTGGAAAACTACTTTGCTGGGATATATGTATCAACAGACAAAGGACTAGAAGTTGGAGATTACATCCAATTATCTGAAGGCATTGCTGGAACCATAAAAGAGATTGACTGGAGAACAACAAAGATACAGACCTGGGATGGAAACCTAGTTATCATCCCAAACTCAAAACTTGCAGAATCCACAATAACAAACTACTTTAAACCTTCGTCCTCACTCCTCGTTCCAATTGATGTGCCCATTAGCTACAATATAAAATCAGACAAAGCGATCAGAGAAATAAAAAGGCTTGTGAGCAATGTAAAGAAGAAAGCACCAGATGTTCTAGACAAAAACTTTGAAGTTATTGTCAAGATAGACTCATTTGGGGAATCAAATATCATATACAAGGTA
Source organism: Candidatus Iainarchaeum sp. (assembly GCA_021162685.1). Taxonomy (GTDB): domain Archaea; phylum B1Sed10-29; class B1Sed10-29; order WALL01; family WALL01; genus JAGGYF01. The sequence goes on from JAGGYF010000036.1 coordinate 8,588, forward strand.
ATAGTTAAAGTCACAAATAGAAGCAATATGTTTAAATTTAAAGAGTTATTTAATGCAGAATTGGCTAGAGCATATGATTCTGGAAAACTTGCTGTAGATTATAACATAGTTAAAGTTTTGTAGCAATATCTTTTTTAACTGGTCGGTGTATAATTATGCCTATGGGATTTGTATCACTAATTGGCGTAATAGCAATAGGGGTCCTCCTCCTTGTGCTGTCTTTTACAGTAGTTATGACCATTGTGGTGTATGCAATATGGAGAACAAGAAACATAATACTGCCAGAGGTCATACTTGCACTTATGAACATATTTGATTACCCAGTCAAAAGAACATTCTGGTTTTTTAAAATAGACACAGAAGCTGTTGATCTTGTGAAAACTGTGGTTATGAATAAGATCTATGAGAAACAATTTTCTAAAATCCCTCCACAGGAAAGATTAATAGTACTGCCGCAATGTCTTAGGCATGTAAATTGCCCAGCAAGGCTTGATCCAAACGAGGGGATTGTATGTGTTAAGTGTGGATTATGTGGGATAGCTAACATAAAAGAAGAGGCAGAAGCGCTTGGTGAAAAGGTGGTAATTGTTCCTGGTGGAACATTTGCAGCCAGGATGATGAAAAAGTTCAGACCAAAAGCAGTTATTGGGGTTGCATGTCCCGCAGAGATAAGAGAAGGAGCAGAGATTGCAATGAAACATGGCATAATCCCCCAAACGGTTCCATTACTACGTAGTGGATGTGTCAACACCGCAGTAGATTGGGATGAACTAAAAAGGGTTATGAAATTGGGTATTGGCAATGCTCCAGATTTATCTGACACAATGACAAAAAAGGCCATCATTCAAAACTAGCATTAGGAGAGAGGAATATGGACATCATACCAATAATGTTTGATTCTATGGGAGCAAGGTCTATGGCAACATTTGTTAAATGCAATAAGAATATCTTGATAGATCCTGGTGTAGCACTTGGTCCTTCTAGATATGGTCTGCCTCCACATCCTGTTGAAATAAAGGCAATGGAAAGGGGTTATTCCAAAATAAAGAAATTTGCAAGAGATACGGATATTTTTGTTATATCACACTATCACTATGATCACTATGACCCTGATGCTAAATTCTACAAAGGAACGGTTTTTGTGAAGCATCCAAAGAAATCAATAAATGCCTCCCAGAAAAGGAGAGCAGAACAGTTTATACCCAAACTGGAAAAACTTGCAGATGTTAAATTTTCAGACTCAAACGAGTATAAGATTGGCAGCCTAACAATACGTTTTTCTCATCCAATGCCACACGGTCCAGAGCATTCAAAACTGGGATGGGTTATAGGGACATGTATAGAATACAAAAAAGAGTGCTTTGTTCACACATCAGATGTACAAGGTCCGCTTGTTAAAAAATCAACAGACTGGATAATATCGCAGAATCCTGATACAATATTTTTGTGCGGAGTACTGTCCTACTTCTTAGGATGGAGATATCCAACAAAGCTACTTGACATTGCAAACAAAGAGGTTGTAAGAATCATGAAGAACACAGATGTCAAGACAATTGTTATGGACCACCACCTCGTAAGAGATCTCCACTTCAGGAAAAAGATTGCTCCAGTTGTAGAACATGCTAAAAAGTCTGGGACAAGGATTTGCACTGCTGCAGAATTTGCTGGAAAACAAAACAAATTCCTTGAGGCTGAGAGGAAGTCCTTATGGAAAAAGTAAGATGTTTTATCTCTGGCATGCCAGGATGCGGAAAAACAACGATGATAGAGAGACTTCTTCCATACATAAAAGATTACACTGGATTCATAACAAAGGATGTAAGAGAGCATGGAAAAAGAGTAGGATTTGACATAGAAGACATAGTTACAAAAGAAAGGCTTCCACTGGCAAGAACAGGCAGGGAAAAACCAACTGTTGGAAAATACCACATATTTATTGATAATCTTGAAAGGATTGCTTTGAACGCCATAGAAAGAAAAGCGAACGTTCTAGTAATAGATGAAATTGGAAAAATGGAGTTTTGTTCAAAAAGGGTCAAAGAGAAGATATTAGATGCAATAGAGAGCAATAGAAACCTCGTTGCTACCCTTCACAGAAATTATCTGCATTTGGCAAGAAACAATACACTCATATGGCTTGAGAAGGGGCATTGGAATGAAACATTTGAAAGGCTTAGGAAATTATTAAAAGGAGTTTGTAAATAAGATTAGGCACTACGCCGGCGTAGCTCAGCCTGGTTAGGCCATGCGTCGTTGATGAAATCGGCGCAGGGACCAAAGCGCCAGACTCATAGGGATGGCATGAGCCCTCCGGAGATATCTGGAGGTCGCGGGTTCAAAGCCCGTCGCCGGCACTTTTTCTTAGTAATTGCAAGAAAATAGTTAAACTTTGATATGATAATGCCATAAAACTTATATATGTGAAAATAACATAATATTAATATGAATATAAGTATGCATTTTGAAGGGATTATGGAAGAAATTATTGAAAAACTCCTCAAGCTGGGGATTGCAAAAACAAAAGCTGAAGCGCTTAGGCTTGGACTGCTTGAGCTGAACGATAAATATCAGTTAGTAGGAGTAGACAAGGAACTTGAAGAGGACTTAATAGAAATAAACAGAATTGAAAGGGATATCAAAACAGGCAAGGAAAAGGTTTACTCTGTTAAGAATGTTGCTGAGCTGCTGGCATGAAAATCAAAAGAACGGCTACGTTCAAGAAAGATGTCGAGAAACTTGATTCCCAAAGCAAGCAAACTCTCAGAAAAATGATTGAGAAAATCCTTGCCAACCCTGTTCGGTTCAAGCCAATGAAACATCACTCAAACATTTTCAGAATTAGGTTTAGCAAACTCAGACTTGTTTATAAAGTTGAACAAGACGTTATTACATTCATGTTCGTAAGGAAAAGAAACAAAGTTTATAGAAATGTGTGAACCGGGGGATCGTCGCCGGCACTCTTTTTGCAAAGGTTTTTAAAGATTGGAGAGATTAATATCAATATGCCCCGTATTACCATGAATGAAGCAAATAATGCCCTGAAATGTCTCAAAGCTCGCAAGGGACATAGGCTTATTATTGTTTTTGATTCTGCAGAAAAACAAGCAATCGCAAACAAGATACGCAGAGCTGCCAGAAGAAGAGGTATAAGGACAAAATTAATTGACATAAGAGAGCTATTTCAAAAAGGAAACGAAAGATATGTTCTTCAGGAAATAGAATCGCAACTCTCAAGATTTTTTGGAAGAGCTTCTCACAAGGAAAAGAATGCTATTACATTGATAGGTAATAAAAAACCTTATGCATCTGTAAGGGGAAAGATAGTGAGGAAGATACTTGAGCAGAATGGATACGTTTTACACATACCAACAGACAACACCAACGTAATAAAAAATCTCCTAGCATTAAATCCAAATGAATTGGAAAAACGTGGAAATACACTAATTGAGAGACTCAAAAACGCTAGAAGCATAATAATAACTACTGAAGCAGGAACAAATCTTACAATCCCATGGCATCCAGAGAAAAGGAGTTGGGTACTAAGTGTTGGAAAAGTCAAGGATTATAGTGTTGGTAAAGGAGGATGGGGCAATCCTGGAGGGGAGGTATTTACATCACCAATACATGAAGGGGTTAGGGGGAAAATTGTTGTGGACGGTTCATTTGGAAATTTTGGATTGGTTAAAGAACCAATAGAAATAGAATTTGATGAAAGAGGTAGGGCAATCTTAAGTAAGATCAAACATGATGGGATAAGGAAGAAACTATCAAAAGATAAAAATGCTTGTAGACTTGGAGAACTAGGAATAGGACTTGTGCCAGGAGAACTTATAGGAGACACCCTATTTGATGAGAAAAAAGAGGGAACAATCCATGTGGCATTTGGCCATGATGAGTCAGAAAGGGGAACAGGAGGAGAAAATGAAAGTGAAATCCACGAAGATGCGATAATCATGAACCCTACTGTAGTAGTTGTGGATCATAAAGGGAAAAAGCATACAATTATGAATAAAGGGAAACTCTGTGTATGAGGGAGTACGGGCTAGATTTTTATACCTCCTCTGCATTATTCTACTGACTAGTTCTGCGGGGTGCGAGGATGGATTTAGCAAAAAAGGCAGCTGGTGAGAAGGCTGTAGAGTTTATAAAAGATGGCATGATTGTTGGTCTGGGAACAGGTTCAACTGTGTTTTATACTCTAAAAAGAATTGGAGACCTTGGCTTAGACATCATAGGTATCTGCACAAGCGTTGATACAGAAAACAAATGCAAAGAGTTTGGTATAAAAATTGGGGACATAAATGAATATGTTCCTGAAATTGCAATAGATGGTGCAGATGAGGTTGACCCAAACAAAAATTTGATAAAGGGTGGGGGAGGAGCATTAACTAGAGAGAAAATTGTTGATTACAGAGCTAAAGAACTTGTTGTCGTTGTCGGAGAGAATAAACTTGTTGATTATTTAGGCCAAAGATTTTACCTCCCAGTAGAAGTGCTTCCGTTCTGTTGGAAAAGAGTAAAGAGCGAACTTGAACAAATGTTTGAAAAGGTTGTGAAAAGAGATTTTGTAACAGACAACAAAAATTATATACTAGATTGTTATGGTAGAATAGAGGGTCCAAAAACATTGGAAAGGGAATTGAATAACATTCCAGGTGTTGTTGAAAATGGACTATTCACAAAGAACACTGGGAGAGTTGTGGTTGGCAAAGACAATGGAGAAGTGGAGATAATATGATTTTGGTTGTGAATTTCAAAACATACGAGCAGAGTATAGGTGAGCGAGGATTGAAGCTTGCTAAGACCTTAGAGGGGATTACGAAAAATGCTATTGTTTGCCCGCAGATGCCAGACCTAAGGTACATAGCGAATCATGTGGATATCCCGGTGTATGCACAACATATTGATAGTATAAAACCAGGAAGCCATACTGGCTGGATACTCCCAGAGGCAATAAAGGAAAGCGGATGTGAGGGCACTCTAATAAATCATTCAGAGCATACCTTGAGCATCAATGAAATAAAGGAAAGGGTTGAAAGGTGCAGAGATATTGGACTAAAATCAATGGTCTGCGTGCCTGACATAGAAACAGAAGAAAGGGTTGTAGACATGGAGCCAGATTTTATAGCTATTGAACCACCAGAGCTTATTGGTGGGAATGTATCAGTTGCAACTGCTAAACCTGAGTTAATAGAGAAAGCAGTAGAGGTAAGCAGAGGTATTCCATTATTATGTGGCGCTGGGATAAACAGCGCAGAAGATATAAAGATAGCAAAAGAACTCGGAGCAATAGGTGTTTTGGTTGCATCAGCAATTGTGAAGAGCAAAAATCCGAAAAGTGTAATAGAATCATTTGCTGAATATTTATGAGGTGAAACAATGGATATAGTTGTTGGTCCAAAGGATGGTTTCTCAGAAAGGATTGCTGAGTATCTAAACCTAACATTTGTTCCACTGCACAGAAGGGTTTTTCCAGACAGAGAGATATGCCCAAGGATTGTTGATGCCATAAAAGGAAAAAGCGTTCTATTTGTTTCAAGAACAAGTGGTGCAGATGCATTTCATCCAAACAGATATCTAATTGAACTGTATTTAGCATTGACAAACTTGAAAAGTTTGGGTGCAAAGGAATTAAACGTATTGATGCCATATTTTGTTTACGCAAGACAGGACAAAGTGTTCAGAGAAGGAGAGGTTGTATCAGCAAAAGCAGTACTTGACCTTCTGAAAAACTTAGGTGTTAAGCGGTTCTATACAGTAACAGCACACATGCAAAGAGAAGAAGGAAAGCTAAGGTTTTATGACGAGATGGAGTGTTATACAATAGATGGTTTTGAGGAGATTGGAAAATACATAAAAGCAAAATACAATCCAGAAAATCCATTAGTTCTGGGTCCTGATTTGACTGCAAGCTCTGGGGCAGAAACTGTTGCTAAGGTTTTGGGAATCTCTGAAAGCTCTGCATTGGAAAAGTTTAGGGATAGGGACACAGGTGCAACAGAAACAAAAGGTGAGCTTCCTGAACTAAATGGCAGAGATGTTATTATTGTTGATGACATTGCTGCAACTGGGGGTACTATGTCCAAAGCAGTTAGCATGTGTAAGGAGAAAGGAGCAGGGAAGATCATCTGTGCTGTTGTTCATCCTGTTCTAGCTCAGGATTGTTTGAATAGGATAAGAAACACAGGTGCAGAATTCATTGGATGCAATACAATAGAATCATGCATATCAAAGGTACATGTTGAGAAAAAGATTGCTGAGTTCATAAAACAGCATTCCTAAGTTCTTTCAATGCCTCGGCTGGGTCTGGTTTTTTGAATATTGCTGACCCAGCAACCAAAACATCTGCTCCTTTTTCAACAACCTGGGGAGCAGTTTGCAGATTTATCCCTCCATCTATCTCAATCTCAAATGAAAGCTTTTGTTCCTCCCTCATCTCTTTAAGCTGGGTTATCTTTGGTAGAACATTTTTTATGAATGCTTGGCCACCAAACCCTGGATTTACTGTCATCAAGCAGACCATATCTATATCTGTGAGGACATGCTCTATCATGTAAACGGGTGTTGCAGGATTCAAAACAACTGCTGGTTTTGCTCCCAGTTTTCTTATGAGCTGCAATGTTCTATGCAGATGTTTACATGCCTCGGTATGTACAGAAATAATATCGCTCCCAGATTCTATAAACTCTGGGATATAAGTATCTGGGTTGTCTATCATCAAGTGTGTGTCAAGAGGCAGATCTGTAACATTATCAACTGCTTTTACAACAATTGGGCCCATTGTGATGTTCGGAACAAAATGACCATCCATCACATCTATATGGATATAGTCTGCACCAGCCTCCTCAACTGATTTTATTTGTTCTCCAAGTCGCGAGAAGTCTGCAGATAAGATAGAAGGAGCAATCTTTACCATGAGACCACCGTACCTATTTATGTAGATAAAACTTTTTAAATGATGATTGACAAAAATACTCTCTATTGCCTCGGTAGCTTAGCGGTATAGCGCCGGTCTTGTACAGCCCAACAATATGGGCTAAAGATAACCGGAGGTCGAGGGTTCGAATCCCTCCCGAGGCTTCTGGCATTCAAGTGCGGAGCACATGCTTGAGACAGTGCATTTCTCTTGGAAATACACTCCCCTTTCGTTGATTGCCTGTACTGGAAGTAAAATTTATTTGCCACACATTTATAAACTCTTTTTTGTATAAAATCATCGAAGCAGTATGAAAATTAACTGAAAGCCTACTAAGAAAAGAGTCATTGTAGTGATTTTATTATTCGTCTTTCTTTTCGGTGTTCCGAAAGTTATGGAATATTTTTTAAAGTCAGAACCCTCACCTTGCCATATCGCATCCGATGTCATGATACAAGAACAGATAAAATCTTGTGAAGCCACGCCAGAGTTTTCAAGCCTATCACCTAAAACGTGAGATATACTCTACACTACGTAGTATCTTCATGACCATAGCTGCACCATTATACGTCTTACCATCAATCGTAATAGCATATTCTATTCTCCTGTTTCCAGCAGTGATTTATGGGGATGTTCCTTCCATCATAGGCTTCTGGGCTGTGAGTATAACTTCATTTACACTATATTTTTATCTATTAGTGGTACTAGGCGAGTATGCATACGCAGTAATACGCCAGAAAAAGAGTTGAAGCCAAAAACCGTTTCAATTGAACATTACCTTTTCTTGTACTTGAACCTTTTTTCGTAATCCTTGTGCGAGAGCCATTCAATGACAACACTGACAATGAGCACTTCGTTTGCTTTTATGGTGTAAAGGAGGCGCCAAGCGTTTGGCAAATCGTACTTCCACAAGTTGCTGATTTTGTATTTCTTGATGTACTCTTTTGGGATGAGCTTGCTGGGGATTTGTATTCCACAGGTAGGATTTGCTTTCAAGTCGTCCATTGCCCTGTCTATGAAATGATACAATTGCCTGTCTTCGAACTTCCCTTTCTTGAGCTTGTCAAAAGCCTTCTTCAACTTTTCTTCAATAAATGCTACGTGGATTTCTCTCGTCATTTCACAATCAATCCTTTGCTCAGGAGCTTTCTCACCCCTTCTGGGTCCCAGATCCACACAATCTTTTTCTCCCTGTCGAAAATGATTTTGTTAGAATATTCCAGGTAGTCGATTATCGTGCAGTATGTCTGGTACATTGTCTTGCGGGGCAGCTTTTCCCACACCTGCTTTTTTGAGTATTTCCCACTGTGCTTTTGTATGAATTCCTCTACCATTAAAATTGTGTCCAGGCGCGGATAGCGCAGGACATTTTCCGGCTTGAAAACTGTCATTTGAAACCGCATACACTAGTTATATCAATTGATATATTTAAATGTTTTGGTGCTCCAAGTACAGTACTCTTGCTCCTCCCGAGGCTCTAATTCTACGGTGCTAGAGCCTGCACCAAACTATTTATAGAACCTCAAGCAGAAGCCCAGGAGCATGGATAGAATAACAACTGGCAAAGGAAGCTTTTGGCACTCAGTTCCGCGGAAATGACCTGCGTGTGTCCTATACTGGCCGAAAACCTTAAATAACAGTGTTACACTAATATTAACAAATTATTAATTTCGGTGTAGCACATGAAGGGCCTTTCTGGAAAAGAATTAGAACTTGTTTCATTTCTCGAGCTGAAGGAAAAGTATTTTTTTACGAGGGATGATGTGAGAAGTTTCTTCAAGAATGTGAACGAGATGAACGTGTACCTGCACAGGTTGAAGAAAAAAGGGAGAATCATGAAGCTGAACAGGACCAAGTATTTTCTCGTTCCCGTGAAGGCGTTTAAAGGCTTCTGGGCAGAGCACCCCTTTGTTATCGCGGATGAGATATTCAACGGAAAAAACTATTTCATCAGGGGATTGGCCGCAGCGCACTACTGGGGCTTGGTGGAACAAATCCCGACGCAAATAGAAGTGGCTTGCACGAACAAGCAGGGAAAGAGAAAGCTCTTTGGTTTCACGATTATTTTCAAGAGAGTGAGGCCAGCAGGCATGAAGGGTTTCGTGAAGAGAAAGATAGGGAAGCATCCTTTCAGGATAATGTCAAAAAAGAGGGTTGAGCAATGGCTGAAATCACGTTGATAAGCAAGGCAGAACTAAAGCACATTGCTGGAAAAACGGGCTTCAATCTAATCTATCTGGAAAAAGACTATTTCCTAACCATACTACTGTACTTGCTTAAAGACATTGGGAGCATCTGCTTCAAAGGAGGTACTGCCTTGAACAAGATTTTCCTTGACCACACGCGCCTCAGCGAGGACCTTGATTTTGCATGTTCTGGCAACATAAAAAAAGTAAGAAAAGAAGTGCTTGAGGTTCTAAAGAAAAACAAGGATATTTTTCCAGATTATAAGTTTGAAAACCAGACAAAGGATTTTTTCCGTCTCAGAATCTTTTACAAAAGCTATTTTTCTAAAACAAGTTATGTTGTCCTTGACGTGAACAGCAAAGCATCCATCCACAAGAAACCAGAAGCGAAAACAATACCTCATTTTTATGATGGAATTCCTCCATTCAAAATAAAGACATTAGCACTTGAAGAACTGGCAGCAGAAAAAACAAGGGCACTGATAACTCGAAACCAACCTCGAGATTATTATGATGTTTACATGATTCTACGAAATAAACATAAAATAAACAAAACCCTCCTAAGAAAAAAGCTGTCCGAAGCAGGCGAACAATTTGACGTAAATAGGATATTCAAGAACGCTAGAAAGATTTACTCGAAGTGGGATGAAGAGATAAGCCAGCTAACAAACAAGCCAGTTGCTTATGCCTCTGTAATCAAGGCACTCCAAAAAGAGTTCGGCTACAAGAGCAAGTAACCACCTCATTTCTGCAGAAATGACTTGTGTCTGTCGTTTTTCAGCCACAGCTCAAAGCCGTATGGCTTGTTTCTCCCAAGACCTATTCTATAATTTTTTCGATTTCTCTGATGAATCCTTCGGCAAATTCTAATGCTTCCTCGGCCTCTATCTTTGTTGCAGAATATCTCACATCGTAAAGCACGCCATGCCTTGATGTCCTGTATCTGTCCAGCAGAGCAATTAGCTCACTGGGAATTTCGGGATGCTTTGCTTCTAGGTATCTAATCACGCACTCATGACTTTTTTCGCGGTAACCATCTCTAAAAAGAACCGCACGCGCGGCGTTGAACGCGGCAGAATAAGACATAACCAAAGCAGAATCAAAAGAGCTATTTTCAAAATTACTTTTCGCTTGTGCCAATAGGTTATCTGCCTTTTCCATGCTTTCCTTCACAAGCGTTTCAGCATAAGGAGACCTTTGGATGTACCCTTTCCTAAAGCACTCTTCCAGATTAAGCAATTGCCTCACCCCACAAAACAAAAGAGTTATATAAAGAGTAATAAAAGGGGTTTCCTCGCTTGCACAAGTCCTCTACTTGCTCCTTGCCCAAAGCAGTTAACTGCACGTTCACCCCAAGTTTCTCGGATATCTCCTTCTGGGCTTTTGCAACCCTCACAGCTTCAGGCCTCTTCTTGACCTTAACCCACAGATCTAGGTCGCTCCTTTCATGATTGGTTCCAGTAAGCCAGCTACCATAAACTCCGATACCTATAGCTTCGGGGATATGCTTTTTTATTGACTCAATTACCTTACGCTCTAGCAAGCTGTTTATGTTAAAATATATTTTGAGAAGTCGCACATTGGGGTTGGTTAACGAAATGCTATTTCTTTCAATAACTCTTTGTTTTCTTAAAAGCTTGAGAAATTGAGAAACAAATCCCGGACTAACGTTGTTCTCTTTTGCTATTGCCCTTACTCCAAGCAGTGTTCCTGGTTCTGATACTAAGTACTTCAACACTCTTACTTTCTTAGGTGAGGAGAATATTGACTCTGTTTTCATATTGTAAACGTATCGTTTGTGATATATAAACATATCGTTTTCTTATTATAAACACATACTAACAGTGTCTCTTTGCAGGCTCTAGAGCCGTATGGGCAGTTATCATAGGTGTTCCAGCCTCAAAAAAACAGCATCTTCACTCCTGAAGCAATAACGAACAGGGCAAACAATCGTTTCACCCATAGGTCTCCTTTCTTTAATGCAACATGAGCGCCGATATAGCCACCAATTGCCATGCCCACAAGTAAGATTATCCCCACAGCATAGTTGATGATTCCATTCATAGCAAAGATCACCAGTGAAGCTAAGGAGAGGACAAACCAAGGTATGATGTTTGTCGCAAGCACTTCAATCATTGTAAACCCAAGGAAATAGGTAAGTGTGTAAAAGATTAATGGTCCTGTTCCTTGACCAAAAAATCCACCGAATATCATAATCAGGAAATAGATGAACAAACCTAATACTGACTTTGATTTGGTTGTTTTATTTCGTTTGATACCTATGTTTTGCTTCAGAAATGCAAATGGTAAAAGGGCAAGTAGAAAAAATCCTACTGCCCTTTGCAAAAGATTGGAATCTATGTTTAACAAAATGTTCGCACCGATTAAAGAACCAATCAAGCTGATTATTGAGAGGATAGCGACATATTCCCAAATGATTTTCTTGGCTTTATGGAACTTGAACAATGCAGTAGATGTTTGGCCAATTGTTCCAAATCTGTCTGTTGCTATGGCAACCTGTGGAGGAAAACCAAGAAACATAAGTGCAGGTATAGAAATCAGACCACCTGCTCCAAGCACTGAATCAAAAAAGCCTGCGGTCATGCCTATAAACAGTGTGGACAGCAATACTACAAATTCCATTGGATAAATTTCTCTGCTGGGTTTTTTAATATTTTATGCTGTAATTACGGGTATGGTCTCGCTACTCCAGTTATTCAGCATAATTGCTTGTATAATTGCTTTTGTTGCGAGTATAATGGTGTTATATCTAACCAGAAGGAATAGATAGTTTAATATACCCCAACATTCAAAAATCCACTACAAAACACTAATTCTGTGTTTTGTTAAAAATAAAGAGAGTGAATAAAATGCAAACAGATATAGCTGACCTCAAACCAAGAGGTCGTGAATTAGATGTAACCTTTAAGGTTATTGAGAAAACAGATGAGAGAGAAGTAACATCAAAGAGTGATGGAAGCAAGCATAAAGTAGCAGAAGTAAGAGTTGGAGATGCAACAGGAACTGTGCTTATGACACTATGGGATGATGCAATTGATTTAGTGGAAGAAGGCAAAACGTACGAGCTGAAAAATGGCTACACATCTCTGTTCAACAACACGATACGATTGAACGTTGGTAGGAATGGAGAGCTAGTTGAGAAGGAAGAGGAGATAGAACCAAATACAGAGAATGATGTTTCCCAGAAGGTGTACGAAAGAGAGTTCAGACCAAGAAGATTTGAAGGTGGGAGCAGAAGAAGGTTTGATAGAGGACGAGAAAGGAGAAAACGCTGGTAGATTGCCAGCACCTATTTCTATTTTTTCATAAGCTTAGTGTAAGCTCTGTTCAGTAATTCTTCATGTGCTTTCTCGTCAGCGATTGTGAGTTTCAGCAGTTCAAGAATTTCTGGGTCTTGTATACGCTTCACATATGACATATAGAAATCTATTAGGTGTTTTTCTCTCTCCATATCTGATTTTAGTATTTGTTCAATATCCATATATGCACCCCACCTACACTGTTTTTATAGGAAAGGTTCCCATAAAAAACCTATGCTTTGGCTTTGGGTAACACTATCTGCTGTTTTTATAAATGCCTTGGGGAAGATAATACATAGATACATACTGAAAGATGAGGATGCAATAGGTTATGCATTTATCTGGAGTTTTCTGTCTGCTGTGTTCTACATTCCTTTGCTGGCTATAGAGCCATTAAGGTTGCCAACAACACAATTAGAATGGATGGGGTTTTTCCTAGCAGTAGCATTGTGGCTTATCATAAACATTGTTGGGTTCTATTCCATAAAACATACAGAGATAACACTAAGAACACCACTAAATACAATCAAGATTGTCTTGATACTATTGCTTGGAGCAGTATTCCTGCATGAGGAGATTACCACATGGAAGGTTTTTGGAACACTGCTTGTCTTTGCTGGTGCATTTGTGATAACATGGAAGAAGGGGGCACTTGGTCATCTAACAGAGTATGGTGTTAAACTTACGTTATTAACTTCATTGCTAACAGCGTGTGTTGCAATCGTTGATAAGTTCAATATGAATAATGGTATAAGCCCTGCGTTTTATGGTATGATGATGTATCTTGTTCCCTCGCTCTTCCTCGGAATCATGACGCGCTCTAGGATAGCAGGATTCAAGAAGTTGTGGGAGAATAAGGCGCCATTTGTCATACTCGCTGCATTATGTTATACTGGTATGTATTACCTGCATATGGTTGCATACACACTTGGGGATGTCACAAACGTATATCCTGTGCTACAATTAACCACACTTGTTACTGTTATACTAGGTTATGTGCTTCTGAAAGAAAAGACAGAGATAAAACAAAGAATTGTTGGAGCCATATTGATGATTATGGGTGCAGTCCTCATTGCTCTTGGCGCCTAGCAAGAAGATATGAAACAAGTGCAGAATAATGCGGCAAAAGGTTTTCAACTGTTGGTTTGGCATCACCAATCTTCTCTTCTATCTCACTGAATCGCTTCTCGTGGTGATTATTCATAAAAATATCAGCGGACTTATTTTTTGGAAGATTGGCACTCTCTATTGCCTTGAACAATGCTAAAGCATGTGCTGCCTCCCTTGAATCCTTACTATAAGTAAATGTTCGTGAGAATCTCCTTCCCCATGCATCTTCATATGAGACATCTAATCTTATTTCATTCCCTCTCTCTTTCAAACGGAACCTTGGTCCAAGGTAAATCTTTCTATCAACAGCTGGCATAACTATATTTTATACAATGTCATTAAAAATATGTTATGGGATCGTGGGGTGGCTGTGCAGCGTCCCTAGGGGGCTTCGCCCCCTGGCTACCCTGGGAAGCCCACCCCTTCCCTCATAATGTCATCAAAAATATGTTATGGGATCGTGGGGTAGCTTGGTATCCTCGCGGCTTCGGGAGTCGCAGACGGGAGTTCAAATCTCCCCGATCCCACTTCAGCTCCTTTCTTTTTAGAAAAAAGAAAGTAGTTGGCAGTCAAAGAAAAACTAATCTTCTCTTCCTTTGAGAAGCATATTACTGTGGTGCAGCTTTCAGACGCCTTTTGGATCTCCCGATCCCACCAATGTTTTTAAATGAGTACAGACAAAACAAATTACGCCCCCGCTTAGCTCAGTCTGGTAGAGCGGTCGGCTGTAGATGGTAGCTCTGCCGATACCGACAGGTTGCCGGTTCAAATCCGGCAGCGGGGATGCCCCGGTGGTGTAGTTCGGTTTATCATCTGGGACTGTCGTAGCCCTCAAGGGAAGAGGGTAGAGGGAGAAACCGTAGGTGTCTCCTCTGCAGATATCCCAGGACTCGGGTTCAAATCCCGGCCGGGGCGCTTTTTTGTGGGGAACCGAGAGGTGCTCATTATAATATCAAATATAAATGCGTAAGCACTTGGAGGGGGATAGGATGAAAGAAAAGATAATTGCCCCCTTTATAAACCAAAAAGCTTTTATATATAAAGTAATATAACATATGGGGCAATTTGTCTTATTTTGGAGGAGCTAGCGTGCTAGACCCGAGTATCATTTTAAACCATAAACTCGTGCCAAAACACGAGAAAATATCAAAGAAGGAGGCAGAGGAGCTTCTGAAGAAGTACAATCTGACGAAGGACCAGCTCCCTAAAATAAATGAAGATGATCCTGTTGTCAAGGCCATAAAGGCGAAGAAAGGGGATATCCTAAAAATAACGAGAAAATCATTGACTGCGGGAGAGGCGGTTTCTTATAGAATTGTTTACTGAGGTGAGATGTTTGTATAATTGGGAGGTAGCAGAGGCGTTTCTAAATGAGAATGGAATAATAAAACAACACATTGATTCTTATAATGATTTTATTGACAATAAGATACAGGAAGCAATTAATGAGACAGGTGTTATTGAGGCACATCAGAAGGGGGTTGTTTTAAAACTTGGAAAGGTTAGGCTAGAAAAGCCAAGGGTCACTGAAGCAGATGGTAGTAAGAGGAAGATACTACCAATGGAGGCAAGATTGAGAAACAGGTCATATATGGCTCCAGTATATCTTGAGATGACACTTGTTCAAGATGGCATTGAGAGGAGTACTGAAGAAGTATTGATAGGAGAACTTCCAGTAATGGTTAAATCAAAACTATGTTACCTAAGCGAGATGAGTGATGATGAGTTGATAAAAGCAAAAGAAGATCCTATGGATCCTGGTGGATATTTCATAATCAATGGCTCTGAGAGGGTTCTGGTTGCTATTGAGGACCTAGCACCCAATAGAACAATCATCTCAACAGAGAAGAGAAGTGGAAAGGATGTAACTGTTGTCAGAATCTTTTCTGTTTCTGGTGGGTTCAGAGCAAAGATTGGCGTTGAAAGGAAAAGCGAGGGTATATTCTATATAAGCTTCCCAGCCTCTCCAAAAAATTTGAATATTGTTCCTGTGCTAAAGGCATTAGGATTGTCCTCTGATAAGGATTTGTTTGCAGCATTCCACGGGAAGAAGAATATCATAAATGACCTCATGTTGAATATGGAAGCAGTAAATGTGAAAACACAAAAGGAAGCGATTGATTACATTGGTAAGAGGGTTGCTGCTGGGCAACCTGAGGAGTATAGAAGAGCAAGGGCATTACAAATCCTTGATAACTATCTTCTGCCGCACATTGGAAAAGATGAGTCGTCACGTCTGAAAAAAGCGTATTTCTTGTGCAAGATGATTGAAAAAGCAACAGATGTTGCTACAAAGAAAAGAGGAGAGGATGATAAGGACCACTATGCAAACAAACGAATAAAATTGTCTGGAATGCTAATGGATGAGTTGTTTAGATATGCACTTGGGTATTTTGTTAAGGATGTTAATTATCAGATAGACAGGGTGTTTGCAAGAGGAAAGAAACTTCAGATAAAAACACTTGTAAGGCCAGATGCGATGACAGACAGGATAAGATATGCTATGGCAACAGGTAATTGGGTTGGTGGAAGGACTGGTGTATCGCAGTTATTAGATAGGATAACGTGGATGTCCGCTGTATCACACATGAGAAGGGTTATCTCACCGCTCTCAAAGGTACACCCACACTTTGAAGCAAGAGACCTTCATCCAACACATTGGGGTAAGATATGTCCAAATGAGACACCTGAAGGACAGAGTTGTGGTCTTGTTAAAAACTTTGCTATAGGGTGTGTTGTCTCAAGGGAGTACCCTGAGGAGAAACTTGAGAAAGAACTGAATAGGTTGGGGGTTGTCTTCAAGAAGTAGGTGATATGATGGAAGAAGAAGTTGCTAATGTTTATCTCAATGGAAAACTCATTGGTTTTCACTCAAAGCCAGAGGAATTTGTGGAAACTGTAAGAAAACGAAGAAGAAAAGGGGAACTACCATCTGAACTTAATGTGGCGTACTACCCACAAACAGGAGAGATATACATAAATACAGATGCTGGAAGAGCAAGAAGACCATTGATAGTTGTTGAGAACGGAAAACCAAAACTAACAAAAAAACATATACAAGACCTAAAGCATGGAAAGATCACCTGGTCAGATCTTGTAAAGGAGGGTGTTGTTGAATTCCTTGATGCTGAAGAAGAAGAGAATGCGTACATTGCAGTTGATGAAGACTCACTTACAGAGGAGCACACACACATGGAGATACACCCTGCCCTAATTCTCGGTGTTGTGGCTGCAACTGCCCCATTCCCTCATCACAATTCATCCCCAAGAGTTACAATGGCATGCGCAATGCTTAAGCAAGCACTTGGGGTATACCAAACAAACTTTAATGTTAGGATGGACACGCAGGCACACATTATGCATTATCCACAAAAACCAATAAGTATAACGAAGATTGCGAAAAAGGTTGGTATTGCTGAGAGACCAGCTGGACAGAACATGGTTGTCGCTGTTATGCCATACTATGGATATAACATGGCAGATGCCATCATCATAAACAAGGCATCAATTGAGAGAGGACTTGGGAGAACAACATTCTACAGAACATACGTCTCAGAGGAGAGAAGATACCCTGGTGGGCAGAAGGACAGATTTGAGATACCAAAACCAGAGATACAGGGATACAGGGGAGACCAAGCATATAGGTTCCTTGGTGAGGACGGAATCATAGAACCAGAATGTGAAGTTAAAGGAGGAGATGTACTAATAGGAAAAACATCACCACCAAGATTCCTTGAAGAAGTTGGAGAGCTGAGTATGATTGAAGAGAAGAGAAGGGAAAACTCAGTTACAATGAGGCCAGATGAACATGGGGTTGTAGATAAGGTTATAATCACAGAGGCAACAACAGGTAACAAACTTGTTAAGGTAAGAGTGAGAACATTGAAAATTCCAGAAATCGGAGATAAGTTTGCATCAAGACATGGACAAAAGGGTGTTGTTGGACTGATTGTGCCTCAACATGATATGCCATTTAATGAGCATGGTATAAGTCCTGATCTGATAATGAACTCCCATGCGATTCCATCAAGAATGACCATTGGGCACGTGCTTGAGCTGCTTGGAGGAAAAGCAGCATGCTTTAAGGGAAAAGAGGTTGATGCAACAGCATTTGAGAAGCTTGATGAAGAGGATATAGAAAAAGAACTGGCGAAATATGGATTCAGGCCAGACGGAAAAGAGATAATGTATGATGGGATAACAGGGGAAATGATTGAGGCGAAGATATTTGTTGGAGTAACATACTACCAGAGGCTAAAACATTTGGTTTCAAATAAGATGCATGCACGTTCAAGAGGTCCTGTCCAAATATTGACAAGGCAACCGACAGAAGGTAGGGCAAGAGAAGGAGGATTGAGATTTGGAGAGATGGAAAGAGACACACTAATAGGGCATGGAGCATCAATGCTGTTACTTGAGAGATTACTAAAAGAATCCGATGTAGTTACAGAACTGATATGTGAAAATTGTGGCTCAATAGCAATTGACGACCAGATAAGAAAGAAGAAGTATTGTACGGTGTGTGGAAGTACAAAAGTGAGCCCAGTTGAGATGAGTTATGCATTCAAGTTACTATTGAATGAACTAAGGGCTCTTTGTATAAGGCCGAGGGTTGTGTTGGAGGATAAGGCATAGGTGGTGGGCAAATGCAGTACATACAAAAGAAGGTAAAAAGTATTAATTTTGGTATCCTTGACCCAGAGACAATAAGGAAGATGAGCCAGGTAAGGGTTGTAACACCAGACACCTATGACGAGGATGGTTACCCAATAGAAGGAGGATTAATGGATCTCCACTTGGGTGTAATTGATCCAGGATTGAGATGTAAAACGTGTGGTCAAAGGATGGTATCATGTCCAGGGCACTTTGGACATATAGAACTTGTTAGGCCTGTTCTTCATGTTGGTTATGTAAAGATGATATACACCTTGCTTAAAACAACATGTAAGAGCTGTGGGAGATTATTGCTACCTCCAGATCAGATAGACAAGTACAAGAAACTGCTTCTTGAATCTGAGGAGGAAACTGATGATGCTGCTATTGAGATTATTGAACAGTCAAAAAAGATAAATAAGTGTCCTCATTGTGGAGCAAAACAGGGCAATATAAAACTTATCAAGCCAACAACGTTCTATGAGGAAAAACAGAGGTTGTTGCCTTCAGACATAAGAATGAGAATGGAACTCATACCAGATGAGGATCTTGTCCTTCTTGGTATAGACCCAAAAGTCGCAAGACCAGAATGGACAATCTTAACTGTACTTCCAGTACCACCAGTGACAACAAGGCCTTCTATCACATTGGAAACTGGTGAGAGGTCAGAGGATGACCTAACACACAAACTTGTAGATATACTCAGAATAAATCAAAGATTGAGGGATAACATTGCTGCTGGAGCACCACAGCTTATCATTGAAGACCTGTGGGACCTCCTGCAATATCATGTAACAACATACTTCAATAACGAAGTATCTGGTATTCCTCCTGCAAGACACAGATCAGGAAGACCGTTGAAAACACTTGCACAAAGATTGAAAGGAAAGGAGGGAAGGTTTAGATATAACCTCTCTGGTAAAAGGGTAAATTTCTCCGCAAGAACAGTAATCAGTCCAGACCCAAATCTCAGTATAAATGAGGTTGGCGTTCCTCAGGCAATTGCAGAAGAACTTACTGTACCTGAGTATGTAACAGAATGGAACATAAACAAATTGAAGAAGTTTATAGAGGCAGATAAATATCCAAAAGCGAACTATGTCATAAGGCCAGATGGAAGAAGAAAAAAGGTAACTGATGTCAATAGAGAGGACCTGTTAAAGGAGATTGAACCTGGATACATTATTGAAAGGCAGCTCATGGATGGAGATATTGTGCTTTTTAACAGACAGCCAAGTCTGCATAGATTATCAATGATGACTCATCTAGTAAAGGTATTACCAGGAAAGACATTCAGACTACATCCAGCAGTATGCAAGCCATACAACGCTGACTTTGACGGAGACGAAATGAACCTACATGTCCCACAAACAGAGGAGGCAAGGGCAGAAGCACTTGAACTTATGCTTGTACAAAAGCAGATCATTACACCTAGGTTTGGCGCACCCATTATTGTAGGAGAAGAAGATTTTGTATCCGGAGCATACCTCATGACACAAAAGGGCGTATCGTTCTCAAGAAGACTTGCTGAGAGGATATTGATAAAGGCAGGTATTACAAAGGTCCCAAAACCAGATGTTGAAGGGGACAGGTTCTCTGGAAAGTTGTTGTTCTCTCAAGCTCTACCAAAGGGACTAAACCTTGAATATAAATCAAAGATATGTAGGGATTGTGAAAAATGCGTTAAGGATAAGTGCCCATACGATGCATACGTAAAGATAAGAAATGGTGTGCTTAAGACTGGAGTAATTGATAAGGTTAGTTATCAAGGTATCCTTGTTGATACTATATTCAGGAAGTACGGAGAAGAGGTATGCAGGGACTTTATGGACAAAAGCACAAAAATGGTCCTTATTGCAATGATGAGCAGAGGATTTACCATAGGGCTTAAAGATTCAGATATACCAGAGGAAGCAAGAAAGGAGATAAAGGCTGTAATAGAAAGGGCAGAGGCAGAGGTAAATGAATTCATAAGAAAATATAGAGAGGGGATACTGAAAAGGATACCTGGAAAAACTGTTGAGCAAACATTAGAAGATAATATCATGGCAATCCTG
Source organism: Candidatus Iainarchaeum sp. (assembly GCA_021162685.1). GTDB lineage: Archaea > B1Sed10-29 > B1Sed10-29 > WALL01 > WALL01 > JAGGYF01. The sequence goes on from JAGGYF010000036.1 coordinate 28,830, forward strand.
GGGAAAGCAAGGATGGAATGTGGAGAGATAGCGGCAAAATACCTTGATGTTGGCAATCCAGCAATGGTAATGAGCAGGGTTGGAGCAAGGGGTTCTATGTTAAATGTCACACAGATGAGTGCATGTGTTGGGCAGCAGGCAGTCAGAGGTGGCAGAATAATGAGGGGTTACCGCAACAAAACGCTGCCACACTTTAAGGAGGGAGACATAGGTATCAGAGCAAGAGGTTTTGTTGAATCCAGCTTTAGAACTGGGCTAACACCAGTTGAATATTTCTTCCATGCAATGGGAGGAAGAGAAGGTCTTGTGGATAAGGGTATAAGAACTGCAAAATCAGGATACATGCAGAGAAGGTTGATAAATGCTCTCCAAGACCTTGTGTTGAGAACAGATGGAACTGTTAGGGATGCAACAGATACTGTTGTCCAATTTGTGTACGGTGATGACGGCGCAGACCCGATGAAATGCCATGGTGACTATGCAGTAAAACTCAGTGATGAGATAATATACCTTGATGAGAGGGAAAAAGAGGAGGAGTATGAGGAAGCTGAGGAGGGCGAGGAGTATGAGTGACATATTTGAAAAATACAAGGGGAAACTGCCTAAGAATATTATTGAGTATGTTAGAAAGAAGACAGAAGGGAGAAGTGCAAAAGAGATAAGAAAAGCACTTGAGATGGCGCTTGAAGAGTTCCAGAAAAACCAGGCAGAACCAGGCGAAGCAGTTGGCATTGTTGCAGCACAGTCCATTGGAGAACCAGGTACACAGATGACAATGAGAACATTCCACTATGCTGGTGTTGCAGAACTGGCTGTCCCACAGGGTTTGCCAAGATTTATAGAGATTGTTGATGTAAGAAGGGAGCCGTCAATGCCCATTATGGAGATCCATCTAAAAGAGGAGATAAAAACAGACGAGGATAAAGTTATAGAGTTCGCAGAAAGACTTGAAAATGTACCACTTGAGGACGTTGCTGAGATTGATGAAGATTTCGCAAAGAGGCGGATCACAATTATATTCAATGAGAAAGCATTGAACGAACATGCGCTCACACTTGAAGAAGCGATGAAGAAAACAGAAAAAGAATTGAGAAGAAAAGCAAAAGAGAAGGTAGATAACGCAATGATATTTGAGCCAGGATTTGCAACATTGCGCTCATTGAGGAGATTTGTGGATAGGATAAGAGAGATCAAACTATGTGGAATAAAAGGTATAAAGAAAGCAGTTGTTCTTCCAGAACCAGATGGAAGTGGATGGTACATACAAACAGAGGGGACAAACCTTGTTGACGTACTGAAACTTGAGGGTGTTGACCCAACAAATGTTTTCTCTAACAATATAAAAGAGATAGAAAAGGTGTTAGGTATTGAGGCTGCAAGAAATGTCATAATCCACGAAGCAAAGGCAGTGCTTGATGGCCAGGGATTGAAAGTAAACCCACGACACATCATGCTCGTTGCGGATGTCATGACATATGATGGAACAGTAAGGCCAATAGGGAGACAGGGTGTCTCTGGATTGAAGAGTTCGGTATTTGCAAGGGCCGCATTTGAGGAAACTGTAAAACACTTGCATACTGCATCCATTAAAGGACATAAAGATGAACTCAAGGGCGTTACTGAAAACATTATTGTCGGGCAGCCGATACCAGTAGGCACTGGTATTGTAAAACTTGGGATGAAGTGATGCATATGGAAGCTACAGAAATAATAAAAAGGGTTATTGAAACAGGAGAAGTAGTTATTGGAGCAAGAAGGACATTGAAACTAATAGCAACAGGAAAACCAAAACTAGTGATCCTCAGTGAAAACTGTCCAGAAAAAACAAGGGATGAGATAAAGCATATGGCAAAGATTGGCAGCATTCCGGTATACACATTTAACGGAACAAGTTTACAACTTGGAGAGATATGTGGGAAGCCATTTCCAATATCTGCAATGGTGATAAAGAATCCAGGGGATGCAAAGATAACAGAGCTTATCAGAGGTGCAGAGAAGTGAAACTCAGCATGGAAGAGATTGGGTACATCAACCTTGTTGAGAGTATGACTGGAGCCCATGTCAAGGATTGCATCATAAATGGAAATGAGATTGTTATTGTAGTAAAAGAGGGAGATATGGGGCTCGTTATAGGCAAAAAAGGGGAATCTATAAATAGAGTAAAAAAGAAAATAGGTAAGAAGATCTCTGTGGTGGAATATTCAAAAGACCCAGAAAAATTCGTCAGGAACCTTTTCTATCCTGCGAAGATAGAAGGAGTAACAATTGAAGGCAACCGTGCACTAGTGAAAAGCAGTGAAAGCAAGCGTCTAATAGGCAGAAATGGGAAAAGAATAAAAAGGGCAAAAGAACTAATGTCACGGCATCACGGGATTGAGAATATTATTGTAGAACAGGTGTAGGTGTGTTATATGCCAGGTGAGTTTGCAGCATCAAAACTTAAGAAGAAGAGGAAAAAGTTTAGATGGAAGGATAAAGATTACAAGAAGAAAAAACTTAAACTTAAGAAGAAGCATGACCCACTTGGTGGTGCACCACAAGCAAGAGGGATAGTTCTACAAAAGGTTGCACTTGAAGCAAAGCAGCCAAACTCAGGATTAAGAAAATGTGTTCGTGTTCAATTAATAAAAAACGGGAAGCAAATTACTGCATTTGCCCCGCGTGATGGAGCAATAAACTTTATAGAAGAACACGATGAAGTGATTGTTGAAAAGTTGAGAGCATCAAAGCGAGGTACACTTGGAGACCTGCCTTCTGTCAGATGGAAGGTCATAAAGGTGAACAATGTACCTCTTGAGATGATGAGAAGAGGAAAGAGGGAGAAGCCAACAAGGTGATCTCATGTTAGTATTTGATAAATGGGATACGAGTGAAGTGAAGGTTACAGACCCAGGATTAGCAAAGTACATAAACCTTAATGAGTTTGTTACATTCCATACCCATGGAAGGCATGCAGCAAGGCAGTTCGCAAAAAGCAATATCTCCATAATAGAGCGATTGATAAATAATGTAATGAGGTCTGGTTCTGGAAGAAAGGTTGGTGGAAAACTTATAGATGGAAGGCTCGGATGCGGTAAAAAGAGCAAGGCAATAAAATGTGTTAGAGAGGCATTTGAGATAATACACAAAAAAACTGGAAAGAATCCAATTCAGGTTTACATAAAAGCACTTGAAAATGCCGCACCACGAGAAGAAACAACAAGGGTTAAGATGGGTGGCATAACAAGGCTCATTTCTGTTGACATCTCACCACAGAGAAGGATTGATTTTGCCCTTAGGAATATATGCGTCGCAATGCTTGGAAAGAGTTACAAAAGCAAAAAGAGCAGGGCAGAGGCATTAGCAGACGAGCTAATTGCAGCAGCAAACAATGACACAAGCAGCCTTGCAATATCCAAAAAGGTTGAGATAGAAAGGGTCGCAAAAGGAGCAAGATAAAGGTGAAAATATGGGAAGAAGAGAGGAAATGGTTGAGAGGATAAAGAAGCTCATGACAGACATAGAGCATATAAGGAACATAGGTATTGTTGCACATATAGACCATGGAAAAACAACAATGACCGACAACCTAATTGCTGGCGCGGGCATGATGTCTGAAGAGCTTGCTGGAAAGCAGCTTGTCATGGACTTCCATGAGGATGAACAGGAGAGAGGAATTACAATAAACGCAGCAAACATCTCCCTTGTTCATAATTATGATGGTCAAGATTTCCTTGTAAACATCATTGATACACCTGGACACGTTGACTTCTCTGGTGATGTCACAAGAGCCATGAGAGCAGTTGATGGTGCTGTTGTTGTTGTATGTGCTGTTGAAGGAGTTATGCCACAAACAGAGACAGTATTGAGGCAAGCACTAAAAGAGAGGGTAAAACCTGTATTGTTCATAAACAAGGTTGATAGACTCATAAACGAATTGCAGGTAACACCAGAGGACATGCAGAAACGGTTTGTTAAGGTAATCACAAGGGTTAACAAGATCATAAGTAAGTTGGCACCACAAGAATTCAAAGAGAGTTGGCAAGTAAACCCAGAGAAGGGAACAGTATGTTTTGGCAGTGCATACAATAATTGGGCAATATCTGTCCCATTCATGAAGAAAACAAATATTACATTCAAGGATATTTACGAGCATTGCAAGAATAATGATCAAAAGACACTAGCCAAAAAGATTCCATTGCACGAAGCTGTGCTTGAGATGGTGTTTCACCATTTGCCAAATCCAAAGGAAGCACAAAAATACAGAATATCTACAATATGGAGAGGAGATCCAGAAAGCGAGATAGGAAAGGCAATGAGAGAGTGCAGACAGGATGGTCCATTAGCGATGATGATCACAGATATCACTATTGATCCACATGCGGGGCCCATTGCAACTGGAAGGATCTTTGCTGGGTATATCCAAAAGGGAATGAAGGTAAAACTCTCAAATGCAGCAGTTGAGAATACAGTACAACAAGTTGGAATATACATGGGCGCGGAGCGCATCAATGTTGAAAAGATTACTGCTGGAAATATAGCAGCAGTAACTGGATTAAGAGATGCATACGCAGGAGAAACCATCTCAACAGAGGGCATAGAGAGTTTTGAGGCGATGAAACACTTCTCAGAACCTGTGATAACAAAATCCATTGAAGCAAAAAATACTGCTGACCTACCAAAACTCATAGAGGTTTTGAGGCAAGTTGCAAAAGAGGACCCAATGATAAGAGTTGAGATAAATGAGGAAACCGGGGAACATCTGATCTCTGGTATGGGTGAGCTCCATCTTGAAGTTATTGAGGATAGAATAAGGAGAGAGAAAAAACTTGATGTAGAGACCTCGCCTCCAATTGTTGTATATAGGGAGACTGTTACACAAAAATCTCCTGTCATGGAAGGAAAATCTCCAAATAGACATAATAGATTCTATATAGAGGTATCTCCTCTTGAGGATAATGTTTACAAAGCAATTGAAGATGGAAAGATAACAGAGAAAGACCTGAAAAACCCAAAAGAGCTATCAAAGAAGCTTGTTGAATTGGGTATGGACAAGGAAGAAGTAAAAAAACCGTGGGCAATATACAACAAGAATCTGTTACTGGATTGCACAAAAGGTATTGTACATCTTAACGAAACAAAAGAGCTTATCATACAAGGGTTCAAAGAAGCTATGGATAAGGGCCCATTAGCAAATGAAAAATGCACTAAGCTTAAGGTGAAGCTCGTTGATGCAAAACTACACGAAGATGCAATACACAGAGGTCCATCCCAAGTACTTCCAGCGATCAGAAAACCAATATATGCAGCCATGCTAAAAGCAGGTGCAATCCTTCTTGAGCCAAAACAAAATGTATTCATTAACGTACCTCAGGAATTAATGGGGGCTGTAACAAAGGAGATGCAATCAAGGAGAGGACAGATCTTATCAATGGAGCAAGAGGATGAGCAGATAATTATAAAGGCAAAAGCGCCCATTGCAGAAATGTTTGGGTTCTCTGGTGATATAAGGAGTGCAACTGGTGGAAAAGCAATATGGAGCACAGAATATGCAGGATATGAGAAATTACCAAATGAACTGCAACAGAAGATTATAAAACAGATAAGGGAGAGAAAAGGACTTAAACCAGAACCTCCAAAATACACAGATTTCATGGAACCTTAGATAATATTAATAAACTTTAAAAACAAAAAATAAGGAGAGTTGGTGATAGAGTATGGCAGACGATAAACCTCACTTGAACCTTGTGTTCATCGGACACGTAGACCATGGAAAGTCTACACTAGTCGGCAGGATCCTGTATAATACAGGGGCTGTTGACGAAAACACAATGAGAAAGCTTAAAGAAGAGGCAGAAAAGCTAGGGAAGGCAACATTCGAGTTCGCATTCGTCATGGACCGATTGAAGGAAGAGAGGCAGAGAGGTCTAACCATTGACCTGGCACACAAGGACTTTAAAACAAGCAAGTATTATTTCACAATCATTGATGCACCAGGTCACAGAGACTTCGTAAAGAATATGATTACAGGAGCCTCTCAAGCAGATGCAGCAGTACTGGTTGTTGATGTTGCAAGTGGCGTACAACCACAAACAAAGGAACACGCATTCCTAGCAAGAACACTGGGTATCAAGCAGCTCATTGTAGCAATAAACAAGATGGATGCAGTGAACTTTGATCAGGCAAAGTACAATGAAACAAAGTCACAGGTAGAGAACCTATTAAAGACAATTGGTTATGATACAAGCAAGATACCGTTCATACCAACATCTGCATACGCAGATGCAAATGTTACATCAAAGAGTGACAAGACACCGTGGTACAATGGTCCATCACTCATAGATGCACTGAATGCTCTAGAAGTTCCACCAAAACCAATGGACAAACCATTGAGATTGCCTGTGCAGGATGTATATAACATCACAGGTATTGGTACAGTACCTGTTGGTAGAGTAGAAACAGGTGTTTTGAAGGTTGGTCAACAGGTAATAGTAATGCCATCCGGTGCAAAAGGAGAAGTAAAGAGTATTGAGATGCACCACCAACCAATGCAACAGGCAGAACCAGGAGACAATGTTGGTTTCAATATAAGAGGTATCGGAAAGAACGATGTTAAGAGAGGAGATGTTGTCGGACCAGTTGAACACCCACCAACAGTTGCAAAGGAATTCACCGCACAGATTGTTATTTTGCAACACCCAAGTGCAATCACAGCAGGTTATACACCAGTATTCCACTGCCACACAGCACAGGTTGCATGTACAATATCAGAACTAATAAAGAAATTGGACCCAAGAACAGGACAAGTAGTTGAGGAAAATCCAAAGTTCCTCAAAACAGGTGACGTAGCAGTTGTTAAAGTAATACCAACAAAGCCAATGGTAATAGAGAGTTCAAAGGACTTCCCACAGCTAGGAAGATTCGCAGTCAGAGATATGGGAATGACAGTTGCAGCTGGTATGGTTTTAGAGGTAACACCAAAGTAAAGCCCTTCGGGGCTTCCTAACCCCATTTTGTTTTTTAGGTGAAGAATAATGCAGATTGCAACAGTAAAGCTCACAGGACCTGATTATAAGAAGTTGGATATGGTATGCAACCAGATAAAGGAGATTTGTAAAAAGACCGGTGCAAAGGTATCCGGGCCAATTCCCCTACCAACGAAAAGATTGCATATCCCAACAAGAAAGAGTCCATGTGGCGACGGCTCAGAGACTTATGAGCACTGGGAGATGCGCATCCACAAACGCCTTCTGAACATAGAAACAGATGAGAGAACCTTACGCCAAGTAATGCGTGTCCAGGTTCCAGACCAGGTTCATATTGAAATAGAGCTAAAAGAATAGATTACTTTTTAAATCTCTAATTCTCTAAACATTAAAACAGCCTTTTTCCGCTTCAGGCGGAAAAAGCCTGGGGAAGTATAACCATGTTCGCCCTGCCGGCGAACAAGGACGCCTTCGGCGCATGCTTAAAAGATCCCACTATTAGAAAACCATAAGCTGGGGTCGCATAGGCCCAAATTACATATGGG
>JAGGYF010000039.1 GCA_021162685.1 Candidatus Iainarchaeum sp.
GCAAAGGACTGTTTGGGAAACACTCACACAGAAAGTTATCCATAATACTAATAGTGGGGTCTTGTATCCCACCACGAACGCCCATATGTAATTTGGGCACGAGGAGTTATCCATGAAAGTAATAGATTCTCATTGTCATCTATCCTGGGAGAGTTTTGATAATGATCTAGAGGAAGTTATAGAACGAAACAAAAAAGAGCTCTATGCAGTTATAACCATTGGTGTTGACCTAGAGGACAATAAAAAGACACTTGGTATTGCAGAGAGATACAAACCTTTTGTTTACTGTGCCCTGGGTCAAGCACCTGCATGGAAGTATGAAAACCCTGAATTAATTATAGAGCAGATAAGGGAAAACAAGGATAAGATTGTTGGAATTGGAGAGGTTGGTCTGGACTATCACTGGGCAAAAGAGGACAAAAAAAGAGAGTGGCAGAAGGATGCATTCAAAAGATATATCTCACTTGCAGACGAGCTTAGTCTGCCCCTCATAGTACATACCAGGAAGGCAATGGAGGATACACTTAGCATATTAGAACATAACGCTCCAGATAAGGTGGTTATACACTGCTTTTCTGGAAACAGCGCAGATGCAAAGCGATGCGTAGACAATGGCTTTTTTATCTCCTTTGCAACAAATGCGTTGAGGGGAAACTACAATAATCTTATAAAGAAGTTACCCCTAGAATATATACTGGTTGAAACAGACAGTCCCTTCCTGTCTCCAGTAAAGGGAATGCGCAACGAGCCATACTTTTGCAAAAAAACCATTGAATTGATTGCATCTTTGCAGGACATCCCCCTTGAGGAATGTTCTGATGTCATCTTTCAGAATACGTTGCGCTGTTTCGATCTGTGAGGTGATTATTATTGTCGTTGAAGAATTGAAACATAAGTTAGGCCTACTCAAATTAAAGAAGAAAAATATTGCGGTTTTAGTTGACGGGCCGAATATCCTAAGAAAAGAGTTCAACATAAACCTTGATGAGTTAAAGAAGAAGTTGAGAAAGTACGGAAAGGTCAAAGTGGGAAAGGTTTTTCTGGACCAATACGCACCAGATAAACTAATAGAGGCAGTTACGAATCAGGGATTTGAGCCAGTGATCACCAGTACTGATGTGGATGTTGCAATGGCTGCTGAGGCAATGGAACTTATCTACAACCCCCACATTGATGTTTTGGCACTTATGACAAGAGATGCAGATTTCCAACCAGTGCTTATGAAAGCAAAGGCGCACGGAAAAGAAGCAATTGTACTTGGAGTTGAGCCAGGATTTTCCACAGCATTAAAAAATACTGCTGACGAAGTAATAATAGTAGGTACTGCAAAGGAGTAGATGCCATGAACGTGCCAGTTGGTACTCCACAGATAAAAGGAAAACCCCTTCGCTCAGACCAGATTGTTGCAGATGTTAGAGATATGCTTGAGAGCAATAAATGCGGATATTTCTGTGTAACCATAAAAGGAGAGACAGGCATGGAGGAGGGGCTGCTCATTATAGAGTCTGGGAATATTATTGGCGCGCATTACGAGTACATGAAATACGGAAAGGAATACCACGCTAGTGAGGCATTAAAGCGTGTCCTAAATGCATTCTTTGCGGATAAGGGCATATATGACTCATTTGTTTTGACAACACAACAGATTGAATTATTAAAGATTTTCAACGAAGACCTGCTCCTTCTAGAATCTGTTTCCAAGCGCTCTTTTGATGGTATGATCCCTGTTGGATTCTCACACGAGTTTGAGAAAGAAGTCATCAGTGAATTTACAAAAGAGCCAGAGAGAGAGGAGATACTGAAGAAAAGAGGACTCACAGACATTAAGATAGATCTCACAGAGGACGTTGAGAGGGAAACAAAAGACCTTGTAAAAACAACAGATGTGGGCGAGAAAGTTGCAGATGAAATTGATGCATATCTATCTGGGAAACCAATGGTCAAAAAGGAGCTAGCACCACCAGAGAAACCACCAGAAGTTATTGAAATGGAAAAGGAGAAAGAGAGGGAGGAAACAGACTTTCTTCTTGACATAGACGCACAAGCAGAAAAACTGAAAAAGTTATTCAAGGGGAAATAGGATGAGAATTAGACCGTGGAACCTATCGTGGACACTGAGGAACATCATCAGAAGGATATTCAGAAGAAAATCACTTGAGCAGGAACGTATGGAGAAGATGCAGTATATACGTGAGCTGCTTTCTGCTTCCAACGCAGAAGTTGTTGAACCATCAAAGAGTAAGAAATACTTTGAACAACTCGCTAAAAATTTCACTGTCTCAACAATTGTTGTTGCTAAAAAGGATGGCTCAGTGGTGGCCTCAAATATTGATGGCTCTGGTGATAAAGCAGAGGTTGCAAAGGAGATATATCATGAGATAAAAGAGCAACTCCCAAATACGAAATACTTATTAATAAAGAGTGAGGATAAGGTACATGTTGTATATCCCCAGGGAAATCTCCTGTATATCATAGAGGCTCCGGGTATGGTTTTACCCATTGAAGCGAAGATGCTTGCAAAGCAAGCGAACAAGGCGATAAGGTGATGGATTGGCAAGGATTATAGCAATCGCATCGGGGAAAGGAGGAGTTGGGAAGACCTCCCTTACTGCTAACCTTGGTATAGCATTGGCAAAACTTGGAAAAAAAGTTGTTATGATTGATACCGACTTACAGATGGCAAACCTGGGTTTAATGTTAGGTATGGAAGGCAGACCAATAACTCTTCAAGATGTTCTTCTTGGTGAGGCATCTATCCATGACGCAACATACGATGTACAAGAAGGAGCAAAGTTTATCCCCTCTGGGCTTTCCATAGAAAAATTCAGAAGAGTTGATGAGGAAAAGCTCGCAGAAGTCATAAAGGAGGTTGCAGAAAGCGCAGACATCGTCCTTCTTGATGCGCCAGCAGGCATTGGTGCAGATGTTATGGCAACACTCCATGCTGCAGATGAAGTACTTGTTGTTACAATGGCAGAAGCAGTCTCTGTTGCAGATGCACTGAAACTTATTCTAATTGCAGAGCGCAGGATAGGCCTTGATGTTATCGGGGTAGTTGTTGAGATGCATAAGGGTATGAAGCAAGAGATGCCCAAAAAAGAAATACAGAAAACATTACAGAAGAAGGTGATAGGAGTTGTTCCAGAAGACCCCAGACTAAGAGAATGCTCCCTGGAAGGCGTACCTGTTGTTGTCAAATATCCCCGCTCGCCTTCTGCTATTGCCATCACAAAGATTGCAGCATGGCTTATTGGAGTAAAGCCACCTGAGATAGAGGAGGAGAAAAAGCCGGGCATTATAGAGATGATCCTCAGTTTTTTTAAAGGAAAACCGAAAAAAGAGGAAAAAGCTTTAAAAGAAACCAGTGAAAAATAATAAAAGGTGTTTTTATGTCCATTGAAAGACCATTTGATTTTTTGAACAGTGCAGTAAACAAGACAGTACTTGTCAGATTAAAAGGAAACAGGTATCTAAGAGGAACACTCAAAGCATTTGATGTTCACATGAACATTGTGCTTGAAGATGCTGAGGAATTGGAAGACGACCAGGTCATCAAAAAGATAGGCTCCATGCTAGTCAGAGGAGATAATATCGTCTTCATAAGTCCATAATGGGCTATAGGAAGTCCATAATGCGCATGGACCGGCGCATCGTGGTACACAAAGTACCACTCAGGGGCCTGTAGCTCAGCTGGAAGAGTGCTCGCCTCGCACGCGAGAGGTCCCGGGTTCAAATCCCGGCAGGTCCATTGATACACCTCTAACAATGGGCCCGTAGTCTAGCCCGGTTAGGACGTCTGCTTGACGTGCAGAAGATCCCCGGTTCGAATCCGGGCGGGCCCACTTCAGCCTTTTTCCGCTTCAGGCGAAAAAGCTGAAAGATTATGTTTTAATAGATGATGAAACTCAAAACTTCAAGAACGTAGACCCTAAAAACGTTCTTTTTTTATTATCTTTTACTCAAAACGATATCCAACTAGATCACCATGACCTCAGCGCCAACATCCAATCCCTTAAGTTTCTTGTCAAATACAATTACCCTATCAATCTCCTCTCTGGCACAGATAACTTTCACCTTCTCTTCAAGCTTCCCCC
>JAGGYF010000007.1 GCA_021162685.1 Candidatus Iainarchaeum sp.
GACCCTGGGCGCCATCCCTTCAATGTTTTCTTGTCCAGCTCCCAGGTGAGTAAAATAGGGTAGCCATGTTTCGCAATTGCTTCTTCATATCTTTCCCTTACTCTCCTATTCCAAAATGCCCCTCTGTCCACCTTTTTCATGTCCTCTCTCATTTCTAAAACCCTTCCATAATTCACAGGAAGGAGATGTATAGGCAATTGTGTGCTCCTGTTACGGATCTCTAACAAAAGGTCCATGTGGTTATCCACAAGATAATTAAATAATTTCTTCTCATCCTCTATCTTCTTGGCAACATCTTTATTGAGAACCTCTGAGATGGCTTTTTCTCTTTCGTCTTCTGGTAATCTCTTTATTATCTTTTTCGCGCCACTTAGATTGTCAATAGTATCACGGTAGAACATGGACAGGAACAGTCCTAATTTTATATTTTGCAGGGCTGGTGTTGCTTCATAGACATTCTTCAAAAAAACAGTATGTGAGTGCCCACTACGCAGGAGTTCTTCAGCATATTCCTTTGGTGAGTTGATCTCCCCTCTCAAAAATTTTTTCATCGTATTTATCTCTGCATTAATATCCTTTTCATACCTTTCCTTGTCTATCCCTGTATGGTGGATGAAGTCTAGCATTTTGGCAACATCCATTCTACTGACATTCAGTCTGTTTTTCCTCACAAAGTCAATGGCTTTGCTCGCTAATTCAATTTCATAGAATAATTTTGCTTCTATTGTGCTTCTATATCTCTCCATTTCATCCCAATCAATATCTGGCACATTCTCTTGTTTCTTTATCTTGGTCTTAAATGGCTTCTTTTTTTGTGGTTGTGGCTCTGGTTCCTCTTCCCCTTGCCAGAAGTCGGCAAACATTCGCTCTGCTTCTTCAACAAGTTGCTCCTGTTCTGCTCTCCTCTGCTTTCGTCTTTCAACAGTGGTTCTTATATCCGAATCCTCTTCCCATGTAGACACTACCAATCCAGATGTATCAAACCCTATCCTCTCAAGTTCTCTCTTAAACCTGCCTGGTGTGCTTGCATCTGTTCTAACGAGATGTTTTGATAAGGAATAATGCCTCGGATTTTTCTCCTTGAACTCGCCTGGCCTTGCCTCTATCTCCTTTATGTCATTTATTCCAACAACCACTGTTTGGTCTTGTTTCTCCTTTATCCTCTTTCTCAACAATGTCTCTATCTCTCTCATCGCTGACTTTGGTGCCCTCCATTTCCCACCTGCTCCAATGCTCTTTCCACTCATCTTGGCTATGTATGCCATGAGTGCCGCTCTTCTACCAGACCAATACTCGCCCGCATCTTTAAGATTTGCAAGCTCTTCTATCTCTGGGTCGTTCAATGCCTTTGCAACCTCCCTTAGTGTCTCTATCTTATCTGGCATGGTTACATTGCCCTTGAGCCAGTGTAGGAGCATTTCAGAACTGGGCCGTTTCTCCTCAGGAATCTTATTTCGTATGTATTTACTTATCTCCCTGTATACCTTCTTAGAGAAATCCTCTCCATCAACCTTAAACAATTTCTCATAAAATTTGTCTTCTTGTTTCAATTCTTCTGGTACCCATTCAGATTCAAGAGCATTTGGATCAAAATGTCTCAATATAAGTTTTCTTAGCACAGGAATTTCAGCCTCAAGTGGAAGGCCAGATCCTTTGCTGGGATGGTCATGGAGGAGTTTATGAGCAACCCTATATTTTGCCGCATCTATGTCTTTAGAGTTCATCAGGTCGTTATGTACATCTTCTAATGTCAGGTGTGAGAGTATTTCTTTATGACATACTACGTGCATATCTGGGGTCAGTTCCTCAACTGGAACTGTTGTTATTCTGTTATGAATCCTTACTGCTATCCTCTCTCCTTTTGTGGCGAACATGGGTCCAACAGCAGTAGATATCACATATATCTTTCGTTTTTTTCCATATTGCTGGTCTAACCTTCGCTCTCGTTTCTTACGTTTCCCTATTCGTTTTCCCATGCATTAATTATTGCAATTGCTATTTAAATTGCTTTTTGATATAGAGACTCCCATCCATAAAGATGACAAGGTTCCTCACATTCCAGCCTATGCGGTCTTTCTCCTTATCCATTGTTTTGATGGCGTTAGCAAGATTATGCCATGCGGGCGTTCTATACAAAAAGGCGAGTTTTCCTATATCGCTCGGTAATGCTGAAAAACCATGCATCTTTACAACCCTTACTGCAGCTTCAAATGCCTCTGGGTCCCTTTTTCTGTAAACAGAGAGGTTGTATATGGAAACAGGATGTGTCTCCAGATGTATGTCGCGCAATACCTCTATTGCTCTCTTGACATGCTCCTCCCCAGCATCCCTATATGCATCTATCAGGTGCTTTAATTCTCTTTCTGGTCTTTTGAGCTGCCTTAGGGTAGTATATGCCTTATCAGCAAGCCCTCCATATCTCCATTTATATAGTGCCTTTCTGAATCCCACACCATAGTTGAGGTAGGTATTATTTAAAAACAAAGTCGTAATTATGCGTATGAGAATTGACAATGATATTATTGGGATTGGACTGCTGTTAGTGATGTTCATTGTGGCGAATCCAATAAATGTATTTGAGGCACTGATGGGCGCAAATGTGCTGCTTATTGTAGCATCAATTATTGTTGGAGCCATTGCATCATGCATAGATGCATACACTACGCAACTATTTCTGAAAGAGACAGCAAAAACAACATTTGAATACACGCAAAAAACGTTCTTTCCTGTTGTGTCTGGGACAGGAACTATGCTTTTATCCAGACTATTTGAGAGGATGATGTTTGACATAAGTAAAACCGTTGGGAAGGGTATTGTACTATTTTCCAAGTTGATCAATGCTGCAGTGAAGGGTAGTGCAATCCTCTCTGCTGTGCTGCTTCTCATATTTAGTTTTTTTGTGAAAGATTATAGGCCATTTATTGGTCTGTGGATTGTTCTAAGTACTATATCTCTTTGGGCAATACTAAAAACATCAAGCTTTTTTGGTTTATTTGCTCAGGCGTTCATGCCATTCAGGTTTTCTGAGTTTTCAAGGAAAACGAAACTTTTGATAACAGTGGTGTGCGCCTCCAATATTGTTGTATGGTTGTTGTATGCTATGATGATATGGGCTCTGCTGTTTGCTTTTGGTAAAGGGACAAGTGCCATAGCTATTTTCCTTTTGTATCCTCTTTTCATGTTGCCTGCTTTTCTACCATTCTTCACAAACAGCATTGGCTTTGTTGAGCTCATTGGTGTCCTCTCTCTTCTTATCTTGGGGATACCAATACATGTCACTTTCCTTGCTTTGGTTGTATGGCGAGCAGTAAAAACAATCAGTGATTTCCTTTTTCCAGTAGTCTTGGTGGGGAGAAGCACTAAACAGTTCAGGTAGAGTAGCTGATCCTAAGTCCCTTTTTGTTTTACCTTGCTCAAGACTTCCCTCAGTTCTTTAAGTGCCTCTTCCTTGAAGAGGGGATTTCCCTTCTCTTCTTTCAAGGCCTCATACGTTTCTCTTGAAAGGCAGTTCGTACATGATACGCCCAATTCATTGCATGCCTCCTGCAACGCAATATAGGATTCTGCGGAATACTTAAAAAAACAGAAATAGTGGTCATATTTGTGATGTTTTAGATAATCAAATATACGTTTTTTAGTTACCTTTATGTACTCCTTCTTTATTTCAGGTGTCTCCAGTCGCTCATCCCACTCATATGCGTTAAAGGGGTAGAAATCATTGAACTCAAAAGGAACAACGCCAGGGGTAGAAATAACCAACCTATGGATGTTCTTGAATATCGGCAGTGTCTTTATTGTCTTATAGATAAGAGTATGGGTTTTTGATTTTGAATATGGCTTCTTTGCAGAACATGGAAGAAACAACGCAATTGTTTTGTCCTTTGGTTTCTCATACCAATCACATAGGTACTCCTGCCACACCCTAAAATGAGGATGGTTAAGTATCTCAGAAGAAACCCCTTCCAGGTTCGCTCTTTTCTCTGGAGGGAATCTCGGCACAAACCTAAACGTTTCAACATCCAACTCAATCTTTGGGTTGTTTGCATAAGGTCTTGTTATCTCAAAAAATTTCTCTCTTGTTAGAGGTTTCCATTTTCCCTCAACCCACAAGTCAAACAGTGGCGCATTTGCATGGGGTAGAAGATTAATCAAAACAATAGAATCAGAATGCTGTAAAGCAAATGACACAGACCTGTCCAAACTCTCTTTGATGTCATCAACAAATGGAGGATTTACAAGGAGATATGTTCTCACCTTAAACCCTTTGGAATGTATTATATCTGCTGCTCTGGTATAATCCTCTACTGTCATACCCTTTCCCAATTTCTTTAGTATATCATTATCAGCAACTTCAAGACCTATTGCAACAGTTAAGTCAATCCCATCAAAATCTAATAAGGTATCCTCTGTTATAAACTCGGGTCTTGACTCAATTGTCAAGTGTTTTATGCCCTTCTTCTTACATTTCTCAACAAGGTATCTCCTAAATTCCCTGGGGAATTGTTTATCATCAAGAAAAGAGCCAGACCCGAATATTTTTAGGGTATCTCCTTCAAACCCAACAAGTTTTCTATCAAGATCAACCTTCATTCGCAATAGGTTGGGTTCTGGGTAATTCTCTCGTGAATATCCACAGAATATACATCTGCCCCATGCGCATCTTCCTATATTCAGTATCAAAACCTTTTCCTTCATAGGTATATGTTTCACATAACAATGTTTAAATACTTTCTTTGGGTTATTAGGTTTGGGTGTGCAACATGTTGGAGATATTCACACCAGAACAGAGTGCAAGCATAGGTATACTTCTTGTCCTGCTTCTGTTTGTCGTCTTGTATCTGGGGTGGAACTTTGTTATCAAGAAAAGAAAAATCCATAGGGTCGCAATATCGGATAGGGAGTTATACAAAAAGAAAAAGCACAACAAGGAAGTCTTTGAGGAAATCATGTTAGTATTCAGCACAACGCCACAAGTCATAGGAGAGATAACTGGATTTGCTGTTGCAACAGTCGTACTAGCAATAACATTGTTAAAAGGTATGCCTGTTGGAACAGGGAACTACATAATAACAAGCGCAAGTTTGTTGGCATTCAGCATCGCTGGGTTATGCTACCTCATGACAATGGAGCAACTAACAACTGCGATTTCTCCATCACTTACAGATGCTGAGCGTTTTAGGTTATATGAGGAAGCAATAAATCTGAAAACCTTGGCATTTGCGGGGTTGTGGGCTGGTGTCCTCCTACTCATGGCCCTTGTCAATATGTATGCTGTACTTATAACCGCGATATACACTGCTGGCCTGATATATAGGCATTTTGAACTGCGTTGGGTGAGGAAAGAGAGATGAGCACATATATTGAATACATGATAGGGGTTGCAGAACTGGTCTTAGGAGCAATCATTATTATTGTTTATCTAGCATGGAATATGATTGTCAAGAAGAGGAAGATAAAAAGCCTTGTTGAAAAAACTAAAAGGAAATTAAGATATGGCAAAGGAAAGGAGGAACTAGATTACCTTTTGGAGACAACGCCACAAGTTACGTGTGAGATAACTGGTATATCTGTATCCATTGTTGTTCTTGCCATAACTATGTTCTCTGGTATTGTAAAATGGAGTTTTGAATATGAGCTTGGTGTCATTGGTATGATAAGCATTGCAGTTGCTGCGCTTTGCCTATTGATGATTATGGAGCAACTCCTGACTGCCATATCCCCATCTACCTCACTTGGAGAAAAGATGAGATTATACGAAGAGGCTGCAAGGCTGAAGATTATAGGATTTACCTCACTATGGGTTGGTATCCTTTTCCTGATGGCAACTGTTGACATTTACGTGCTAACTATTGTTGTCATATTGACAATATACATCGTAATAAGATATATAGAGATGAGGTGGGAAGATGCTAAGTGAGCATGAGATAGGTATTGCCGCCATATTGATGACATTCGCATACTTTGTTGCATATCTCTTCTGGAATTTGGTTATAAAAAAGAGGAGATTGAATAGAGTCGCAGAGGGCGACAGGAAAATCTATCAGAAGAACAGAAAGAAGTACAAGAAGGCATTACTCAATGTATTCAGCACAACGCCACAGGTAGTAAGTGAAGCAGCAGGTGTCTCTGTCGCAACTGTTGTACTGGCTGTAACACTCCTCATGACAATGCAACCAGGTACATTTGAATACAACATAACATCTGCCGTACTTGTAGCACTTGCTATTGGGAGCATCTCTTACCTCATGTCAATGGAGCAACTGAATGTTGCCCTATCACCATCAATAACAGAGGGTGAAAAGTTTAGGCTGTATAGGGAAGCAATTGACCTAAAATTCGTCGGATTTTTTATGCTGTGGGGCGCAGTACTCGTGGCAATGCTTCTAACAAATGTATATGCTGTGCTTATAACATGTGCATTAACACTGATTGTTATAAGAAGACATTATTCAAAACGGTGGTTGAGAGAAAATGACGAACTTTGAGATTGTAGGCCACAGAGGAGCACCACATCTCGCACCAGAGAACACAATGGCCTCATTCAGGAAAGCCATTGAAATAGGTGCGGATGCTATAGAATTTGATGTCCACCAGACCAAAGACAAAAAACTTGTTGTTATGCACGACAGGGGGCTATGGAGAACGGCAGGCCATCCTGGGAACATCTGCCACTATACCTTAAAAAAACTTAAAACATTGGATGTTGGCTTCTGGTTTGGTAGCAAGTTCAAAAATGAGAGAATACCATCAGTTGAGGATGTCTTGAACCTTGAAAACATACGATTCTATATTGAACTAAAAGATGGTTCACCTGTTTATCCCAATATTGAGGAGAATCTTGTTGATATGATTAATGGCCTTGGTGTGAAGAGGAGATGTGTTGTAATCTCATTTGACCATGATGCAGTGCACAAGGTAAAAGAACTTGACAGGAAGATGAGAACAGGAAAATTATTCATAATGAAGTTATCTGGAACATGGGATTCTTTATGTGAGAACACAGACTATTTATGTCCGTTTTGGCCTTCCATTGATTATGGTTTTGTGGAGGAAGCACACAAAAGGAAAAAGAAGGTGAACACGTGGACTGTGAATAATGTTCAGGCCATGAGATACGTGATAGGCTGTGGTGTTGACTCCATAACCACTGATGTTGTAGATGTATGTGTTGCTCTGAGGGAGGAATATGGACATAGAAAAAGACATTGAAAGGGTTACAAAGATTGTTGAACAGCCAATTACTCTTGTGTTTCACAATGATGCAGATGGGTTATGTTCTGGTGCAATAGCGAAAAGAGCATTAGAAAAGATTGGAATAAAACCAAAGATGTTTTGTATTGAAAAGATGTATCCGGAAGTTATAGAGAGAATACACGAGGAGGACAGGTTGATAGTGTATCTGGATATAGGAGCAGGTCAGATAGGGCTAATTGAAAAATTTGCAAAAGGCAACGTAATCATATTGGACCACCACAAGACAAGAAAACCAACAAAGCCAAATATCTATAATCTGGATCCAGAACTTTACGGATATTCTGGAGATTCTGATGTGTGTGGGAGCTGCATATCATACATGTTCTTCAGCAAGATTGCTGACATAAAAGAGATGAGGGATGCAGTTGTTGTAGGTGCGATGGAAATCCCTGGAAACATAAGAGGGCTGAACAGAAAATTTGTTGACAAAAGCAACATTATAAAAAGGGGCGAGAGAGAGTCATATAAAACAAGGTATGGAAAAAGAGCGAGAAGCGTATCAAAAGACCTGACAATACTGGGGGCAGTAGGATATTATCAGAAAGGTCCTATCTTAGGATTAAGGTTGTTGTTCAATGGATATGATGATGAGATAAAGCAGAAAATAAAACTATTAGAAGAAAGGAGAAAGGAGATAAACAGGAGACTCCTCACAAGGATTAAAATCAATGAATCAAAGCATTTCCAGTGGTTCTTTGCTGGTGATGCATATAAGGGAATGGGAGTAAAGGTTATCGGAACATTCTGCTCGTATTTGACACATAGGAACATTGCTCCTGACAAAGTTCTTTTGGGATTTATGAATGTTGAACCAATTATCCCAATGTTTGAAGGAATGCCATGGCATATGAAAGGGAGTTATGTAAAGGTTTCGGCAAGAGCGCCGTACGCAGTTGAAGAATCCATAAAAACTGGTGAGTTTCCATCTCTGGGTTTGCTTATGCATAATGCATGTGAAAGCATTGGAGGGTTTGGCGATGGTCATGACGTTGCGGCATCTGGTGTTATACCAAGAGGTAGAGAATCAGAACTGATAGAGGAGATGGAAAGCATTGTAGAAAAGGGCCATGGAAAAACATTAGTAAGCTACATCTAACGCTTTTTCTTCTTTGGGATGAGCTTTCTTGGAATGCCTGGCACCTTGCTTATCTTATCAATTTCTTCTGGAGTTAATGCAGTTGTCCCTCTGAGCCTTTTCGTACCTGGAGAGGTAATGCCCAATGCCCTCTTCATCTGATTAACAATGGATCTTTCTGCTTTGGCGCGTTCAAGCGCTCTCTTAACAATGTTGTATGCCTCTTGTCCCAATTCTACCTCAGCAATAGGATTTGAAAAGAAGTGGTTTATCTCACCATTCTTGAGTCTATTTAGTTCATTTCTCTTTGCTAATTCAGTAACAAGTGCCATATTCGCAGTGTCTTTTACAACCTGTGGTATTGTTGGTCCTTCTCTCATCTTCCTGAGGGTATCGAGTCTGCCTTTTTCTAATGAGCGTCTTATCAACTCATTACCAAAGAATACCTTTTGCTCGGAGGGGATATTTGGGTCATTCATCATCTCCCAAAGCTTCTCTTCTGGAAGTTTTCTTATATCTCTAACTGGCGCTTTTCTCTCTACTCTCTTCTCTGGCCTCCTTCTTCCGGGATATCTTTCATATGGGTCTTTTGGCATTCGCTCACCATACCTAATATAATTTTTGCAATTTATAATACTACTGCTTCTTTTTCTTCCTCAAATCCTTCCCGCAATATGGGCATTTCCCCATAACTGTTTTAACAAATACCCTGCAATTCGGACAGAATACCTTTGCCTCAGGATGCAACTCAAGCTTCCGCTTTTTCCTCCTCTGGAGAATACTCTTTATCAACTTTATGAGTATTCCCAAAACAACAATGCCTGCAACAACTGCTATGGTTATGTATATGAAATCCATGTTCCAAACACATTCTCCTGTTTCAGATACCTTTTGAATTAACGCAATACATCCTTCCATCACATCACCGATAACGCTTTTTCAACTCCTCTCCTCACCTTCTCTACTGATGCATCAAACATCTTTTTATGTTGTTCTGTCATCTCCTCCTCAATAATCTGCTCAACACCGTTTCTTCCAATCCTGGCTGGTACACCAATTGCCACATCCTTAACACCATATTCCCCATCAAGAATACATGAACATGGGAGTATTTCTTTTGTGTCATCAAGCACTGCTTTTACTTGGTGAGCAACGCATGCTGCTGGTGCATACACTGTTCCCTTCTTCAAAGCAATAACCTTATCATTAACCTTGCTCACTTCCTCTGCAACTGTAACTGGATTATCAACAAGTGGGACCTTTGTTCTTCCATGTTCCCCAATGACCACGCCTTCGTAACCAATACTATGCAACCTAGCAGTATCTAATAGACCACCCATACCAAAGACCCTGTGTCTTGGTAATCCAGATGCTTTCCATGCTACATATGTCATAACATCCATAGGGTTTGTGACCACAACGATTATGCCATCTGGATTATGTTCCACAATGTTCTTTGCTATCCCAGATACAATCTTTGTATTTATCTCAATCAATTGCATTCTGTCCATGTCTGCTGTTCTTGGCTTTCCTGCTATAATTACACTAACATCAGAACCACTTACGTGTGTGTAGTCGTTGCCTCCATATGTAACAACGGGATTTCCAAGTGCATATGATGCTTGCTTTATATCCAATGCCTCACCTTCTGCAAGGTCCTCTATGATATCTATCAGGACAAGTTCATCAAGATTCAATTGGTGAAGCATGGAAAATGCTGCTGCGCTTCCTACCCTTCCTGCTCCAATAATACTAACCTTCATATGAATCACCTACAACTGTTGGTATGGTGGACGTGGTGATGGAATTATAGGACATATGCATGTGCCATCCGATATCTCAACTGTTTTCTCGCTGTATGCAACAGCAGAACCCTTTGAATCTATTGCCTCTACGCGATATGTATGTGTACCGCTTCCAGGATTATGTTCAAATGTAGTTGATGTTGTCTCTCCTACTTTACTTCCATCCATAAGTATTCTATAGTAACTGAAACATCCGCCTATATCCGTTACTACTGGGTTCCAGCTCAATGAAACATATTGGTCTGTATAATAACACTGTCCTGTTTGTGGTCTCAGGCATCTCTTAATTCCTTTTCTTGAGAGTACATCTGCACTCAAGCCACTGATAGAAAGTGTTGGGCAAACTGCTTCAAGTTGAATGCCAGAACCTCCTCCGCCAGTATAATAGTAGACTCCAAATCCTCCTCCACTGGGTTTTGTTCCTATCTCAACAATCTCCTCCCCTGAAGCATTGCCTTCTGCAACAAGTTCTGGTTCGTATTCATCCCCTTTATACACAACCTTCTCTGGTGCTGTCTGTGGAGTGCCATCATATGGTTCGTCATACCCAACAAGTTCCACACCCTTCAGACTCGCTCTATATTTGTCGTATGTAACAATAGATATCTCTTGAGGGGGCTGTGCTGTGCGGAAGATGAGTATAGAGACAATAACAGAGAATATGAGAATACCTGCAAATATTAGTATATGCTCCAATGCTGCTTGTCCCTTCATGCACGCACCTCAAACAGATGTATGAACTCTTCAACAGATAGTTGTTCGGGTCTTTTTCCTACACCTTCCACCTTTTTCCTCCTGTGCCTGAACAACTCTGTAACAAATCTTTCGAATGCGTTATTTTTATCCCTTGCCCTTTTAAAAAGGAGGGCTTTTGAGTGTATTGGCGGTTCTGGAAAGAAATCGCTCTTGTATAGGTCTGCTATAACGCTAATATCAGCATAGTACTGAGCAATAACAGATATCCTGGAGTATTGCTCTGTATTCGGCTTTGCCATCAATTTGTTAGCAAACTCCTTCTGACATATGATTGCACCTAACTCAAAGTTAGTTCTGAGAAGTTTTAGTGTTAATGGCAGAGAAAGTGAGTATGGGATATCTGAAAAGAATTTGTTTGCATCTGGGAATGTTATCTTACGTGCATCAGCCATAATAACCTCAACATTTCCTGGACACTCCTTCCTAAGGATTGATACCATTCTTATGTCCTTTTCTATTGCCACAACCTTCTTTACTCTCCGTGCTATAATGCTTGTTATGATACCTGGGCCAGCACCAACCTCAAGAACCACATCATTATTATTGAGCTTTAATGCATCCAATACCTTCTCAAGAACATCATCGTTCACAAGGAAGTATTGATCAAAACGTTTGCTTGGTTTTATCCCATATTTGTTCAAATAATAAGCGACTAGTGTCCTCAAACTCATGCGCTCCATCACATTCTCCTTCTCTCTTCTCTTCTCTTAGAAGGCGGAGCAGTAAAAAGATAATATTTTACATCATCTCCTTTGAGTTCCTCCAAAACCCTCTCCTGAATAACGCGAACAGGATTTGGCATGAGGTGAACCCTCTTTGAGATATCCTCAAAACTCTCAAATGGTTTCTTTTCCCTCTCCTCTAATATGCTCTGCATGTGTTTCTTTCCTATGCTTGGAAGCAACTCCAATGAATGCTTTCTTATGGATATTGCTCCTGCTTTGTTGAAGAACTCAACGAACTTTTTCTCGTTTGCTTTTATCAACTCTTCAACAACGCCTTCAAGCTCTGCCTTTGCAGTGCTTGTAAGTTTGTCGTAGGACAATCTGCCCTTTATGAACTTTATCTCCTTTCTTTCGCCTGAACCGATGTACACCTTTTGCCTGAGATTTAGGAATACATTTTCTCTTGGAACCAATTCAAGGAGAGTAAAAAATGACGTGCCCACAGCTTGCGCTATCGGTTCTCCTGCATACGAGGACGAATATCCCCGTGAGAGGTAATCCAACACAATTGCATACTCTTCTTTGTACATCCTTCCTCACTTTCTATATTTATCAACAAGGGACAATACCTTCTTTATGTCATCATCACTTAGTTTGTATCGCTTTTTCTCCATGATTACTCTAAGGTCGTCTTTGTCCATAGGCATGTTATCAACAATCATAACTGCAATGTGTTCATCTATCTTTCCTATCTTCTTGAGTTCCTCTACGAGCTCTGCTGCCTTCGTGGGAGCAAGCTTCCCAAACTCAGATACATGTTCATAAGCAAGTTTCTGTTCGTATGATAGCTCTGCCTCTCTCTTTCTTTTCTGGAGCAATGCTTTTGCCTCGCTTAGTGTTATCTCTCTTTCATCAATAACTTCTTTCCCAATCAAGAATATCCCTCCTACTTTATGGGTTTTAGGTGTACTGGGGACACCAATAAAACCTTCTGCTTTCCTCCGTCTCTTATCTCAACAAGATACGCGCTTCCCTGCTTGCCTTTTACCACACCGCTTCTCCCCTGGAATCGTGGGTGCGGCATCCCTGAATTCTCTGAACTATCAATAGCAATACTCACCCTCTCTCCTTTTTCAAAGGTTTTGAGGTACCTATTTATAGCACGTAGGCCCTTCTCTCTGTGGCTTTTCTTCAATTTCCTAGAGTGCTTACTTATCTTTCCTCTGCTCTTTTGCATTTCAAACAACTCCGTATCTAACTCAAATCCTTAGGGGATTAGTTTATGCACATTGGTATTTATAAACAGAATGGGGAAACATATATATACTTGTTACTACTAAATAGTTACAACAGTGGTAGCATGAATGATCAAGAGCTGCTGGAGTTCACGTATCTACTGTTTGGGGTAGGTATAGTCATGCTTGTGTATTATCCCAACCTATTTACTGCCCTATTGCCATATGTTGCATTACTTGGTGCATTCTACTTTGTATGGGGGATTATCTCGCGACTAACTGGTGGCTTGCTTGGCGTCCACTTTGCCAGAAGAAACGACTGGTGGAACGGCATTGTTATACTGACAGTGATTATCCTAGTATATGGCCAGAAAAACACGGCAATAGCCTCTATATATGCCATCATAAACATTATCTGGAGCATATTTACAGGGGTCTTCTCCTTAATTCATGTATAGGCTTTATAAATAAAAAGACATCCAATATAAAGCACGCGGGGTGCTTTTATGGAAGCTAAATTCAAAATAGAGAATATTGTCGCATCAGCGAGTCTGAATGTAGAGCTTGACCTCTACGCCATTGCAAGAAAATTGGATAATGTAGAGTATGAGCCAGAGCAATTCCCTGGTGCAATCCTAAAGCTCAAGAATCCAAAAACCTCTCTACTGCTTTTTAAGAACGGAAAGCTCATATGCACAGGAGCAAAATCAGAGGCAGAGGTACATCAGGCCATAGATAAGGCTGTTTCGCTCATAAAACCCTATATAAAGGGTTAGGTTTAAATAGAGAATTATACAAAAATATAGGTCGCTGACGGCCATAGCGGAGGGGAAACACCCGGACTCATACCGAACCCGGAAGTTAAGCCCTCCAGCGTTGCAAGTGGTACTAAACTGCGAGAGCGTTTGGGAAGCTTGCGTCGCTGTCAGCACTTCCTCAGCTCCTTTCTTTTTAGAAAAAAGAAAGTGGTTGGCAGTCAAAGAAAAACTATTTCTCTTCTCTCCGAGAAGCATATTACTGTGGTGCAGCTCCTTTCTTTTTAGAAAAAAGAAAGTAGTTGGCAGTCAAAGAAAAACTATTTCTCTTCTCTCCGAGAAGCATATTACTGTGTGCTTTCAGTCCTGCTATTAGGGGGGTGTGGAATCCGAGGGTACGCAAAGCGAAGCAAGGGAGTATATTCCCGTAGTATGCTCTGCGCTTCGCATTGCGCAGGGGAAACCGCAGGTGTCCCCCAAGACGCTCTTGCATATGGGCGTTCGTTGTGGGATACAAGACCCCACTATTAGAAACTGTTGAGAGGAAGGGGGATGAATCCCAGGGTTCGCAAAGCGAAGCAAGGGAGTATATTCCCGTAGTATGCTCTGCGCTTCGCATTGCGCGGGGGAAACCGCAGGTGTCCCCCAAGACGCTGCTACGGAGACTATGGGAGAGATTGCTTTTTGCATGAAGATATAACACCATAGAAATATAAAAACATTGAGAAAAGAGGTGCGCCGAAGCGCAACATGAAAAAATAAAAAACAGTTGCGGAAGTTCGCAACTGCTGTGGCGACTTGTAGTGTTTTCTACATGGTCATTTATAAGCGTTACGCTTGATTGCAATTAGTCTTCATTTTCCTATTGACACATAACGAAGTGTATCTTGACTAAAAACGAAATAGAAAAAGGAGGTGGAGAGATTTCTCCGATTGTGGCAATCCTTTTTCTCTGTTAATATATTAAATAATGTCTTGGAACAAATAGAAACAATGTTTTTTTATAGTAAGATATATGGACAGATTAGAGAAATACACTTGGACAGAATTGCAAATTGTTCCAACAGCGTGAAATATCCTATTTAAGCGAAATTATGTTTGTTTTTCCCTTTGTTTCCTTTTTTATTATATTTCTTTCCTCCATGCTCCTGAGTAACCTACTGAGTTTTGCCTTTGAGAAATTTGTTTTCCTCAGTAATTCTGCCTGGGTTATATGCTTGTGTTTTGAGAGAATATCCACGATGTTCTTCTCATCCTCATTAAGCTGAACTGGGATTTGTCTAATTTTCTGCATTAATGCACTAAGAGCACCTGCTGCCAGAAAATACCCAAAAAGGAATGAGAGGATTATTCCTGGGATTGCCCATTTTATATCCTTTGTAGGTATGCCTATTATTGTTCGCTCCTTCCTTATCACACTCTCAAAGATGATGAACGTCTCAATGTACTGGTTTGGAGAAAGATTTGTATCTCTCCATCTTAATATGATATGCCTGCCATCAGACGAGTATTCTGGAGTAGGATAAACAGGGTAGGTCTCTTCCTTTTCATTTGCAACTACATATCCAACCGGAAGAGACACGTCAAGAGAAAAATGCTCTGTTGCATATGGTATATGTGTCATCAAAAATAACGCCTTTCGTCCTCTTATTTCTCCAACAACCTGCTCAGATGTGAGCAACACATCAACTGTCACGTTCTTATGCTGAAGCAGTGGTTCATCAAGTACAAGTGCATTATTTGAGTATCTGGCGTGTTTGACCTCTTTCACTGTGCCATAGGGGAGAGAGATGTTTAACTCCTTTATGGGCCTGGTATCATTATTCATTATATTTAACCTAATGTTCTGCTCTGCGGACAAATCCTGATTTATGTGTATTGAGACAGCATACTCCAAAAAAACAACTGCATTTGCTGCACTCATAAATAGAACCAACGCAAGAAATAACGGAACACGCATATTATTATATTGGATACTGGAATATTTATAGGTGGTGCTAACAATGAGCGAGAAAGAGCTTCTCAAAAGGATCAAAACTGGGAAGATAAAATTACATGAAGTTGAAAAGTATGTTCCCATTGAAAAGGCGGTTTATCTCAGAAGAAAAGCATTGGGGAATCTTCCAAACATTGGAACATATTCCATTGACGTAGAAAGGGCAATGAAGAAGAATGTGGAGAACATGATAGGAGTTGCACAAGTTCCAATGGGTGTTGCAGGACCTGTAAAAATACATGGAAGGTATGCAAAAGGCATGTTTTATATTCCGCTTGCAACAACAGAGGGGGCGCTAGTTGCAAGTGTCTCAAGAGGATGCAAGGCAATAAATGAGAGTGGGGGAGCAGATACTTTTGTTTTGGATAATAAGATGACGAGAGCACCTGTGTTCAGAGCAGATAGCATAAAGAAAGCGCACAAATTTGTTGAGTGGGTAGGGAAACACTTTGAGGAGATAAAAAAAGAAACAGAAAAGGGTTCTCGTTTCCTAAAACTTAGACACATAGAACCATGGGTTGCGGGGAGGAATATATTTCTGAGATTTGAATGCACAACAGGAGATGCAATGGGAATGAACATGATCACAATAGGTGCTCAACAAGCTTGTGACTTCATAGAGAAAAAAACAAAAGTGAGATGCATTTCGGTTTCTGGAAATATGTGCGTGGACAAAAAACCTGCGGCATTGAATTTCATAACAGGAAGAGGAAAAAAGGTTGTGGCAGAGGTTGTTCTCAAGAAGAAAGCTGTGAAGAATACCCTCAAAACAACACCAGAGGACATGGCTGAGTTATGCTATAGAAAATGTCTAGTAGGATCTGCACAGGCAGGTGCTCTTGGATTCAATTTACATGTTGCAAACATCCTTGCAGCAATGTATATTGCGACTGGACAAGATCCAGCGCATGTTGTTGACGGAAGCCAAGCCATAACCCTTGCCGAAAATGGGAAAAAAGGTCTACACGTTAGTGTTACATTGCCTTGCATAGAAGTTGGTACTGTTGGGGGAGGAACAGGACTAGGAACACAACATGAGGCGTTGAAAATTTTGAAATGTGAAGGCAGTGGAAAAGCATTAAAACTCGCTGAGATTATAGGGGCTGCTGTCCTCGCTGGAGAGATATCATTGATGGGTGCAGAAGCAGCACATCATCTAGCAAAGGCGCATAGGGAGTTAGGCAGATGAAAAAGGGGTTCATTGAGAAGTGGGAAAAAGATGAGGAATTTAGGTACAAAACAACGAGGTTTATCGCTATTGTCATTATTGTTGGAGTTATTTTAGGTATAATTGCCTCTATGGAACCGGATATCCCTCCTCTACAACGTGCTATTGCAAAACAGACCGCACTTGTTTTGGATATACTTGGCATTCCAGCAGAGTCTTATGATTATTGGGTCGAAGTACACACGCCTACCCTAACAAAAGAGGAAAGGAAGGAGGTTGAGATCTCGCTTGCAAAACTGATGCTTGAAGTAAACGAAACGGAAACAAAGTTAATAGGGTATAACAACTTCCTTGGAAAAGCAGAGGAGGACGCTCTCCCTGTTTACATCAGAAGTTTGCAGAGTAAAGGAATATCAGCAACATTCTACCCTGCAACAATCGTAACGCCCGCAGTAACAGTAAACATAATCCCAGGATGTAGTGCGTGGCTTGGAATTGCAATAATAACTGCCCTGATATTAGCATACCCTGGTGCAACAAAGAAGGAGAAATTAAATGGGTTAGTAATCTCCTGGGCATGCTTGTACATAATAAATATAGTACGTTTAGTATCTACAATCGCAATGACAAATTGGATTGGGAAGTGGGTGTGGCCAATTCTTGAGCCGTTGCTATGGAGATGGGGGATGATAGTTGTAGCCTTACTTCTATGGGCTTTCTGGCTTAGATACACGAAAAAAAGGAAATAATTTATATGTGAAGGGAGTTATTAGGTTTGATTGGGATGGATAAAAAGGAGATTAGGTCAAAATTGGAGATGCTAAAGAGCGACCAAGAAGAACTTAGGAGACAGCTTAACGAGCTTGACACATATCTAACAAAAAAGAGAGCAAGATTACCTCCCAGAAGAGAAGAGAGACCCAGGTATGAACCACGATATAGAGAGCCCTATCCATACACACGATATGAAGAAAGGGAAACAGATGAATTGCTTAGACAGAACATAGAGCAGAGTAGAAAACTTATGGATAAATTTGACTACCTTTTAGATACACTCATCTCAAGCATGGAAGAAGTTGAAAGTGAAAATATTGATGAACTCATAAGGACATTAGCAAAAACGCAGGTTCATATGATAGACGTTCTCGGCTCAATACGAAGCGCAGTTGAAGAATCAAAAACAACAGAAGCAAAAAAAGAGGAACTTGAGAGACTGAAAGAAGAACAGGCAGCCCAGTATGCTGAACTTAGTAAAAAGATAAACGCTCTTATGGAGAAAATTGAAACTCCAAGTTATCTTGGAGAGCTTGATGCAATACGCGTAAGCATAAGTAGTCTTGATTCTGAACTCAAAAAATTAAAAAATAAAATAGGAGAAGGCACACCAAGTGGAGGAGGGGTTTCACCAGATGAAATAGAATCATTGAAGAATAGATTGGCTGCCCTGGAGGAGCGACTTTCTGCACTTGTAAGCACAATGGATAAGATAGGCACGCATATGAACATGATAAGCGCAACAACTGCACAAATCGCGAATATGAAGAAGGAACTTGAACGATTAAGTTCTACTGTGAGTATTCAGGGAGAACAGCTTCTTGCTGAAACAGACAAGAGAACACAACAGATAGAATCTGAGATTGCTGCACTATCCGCATCAGTAAAGGCACTTTCTGACCTAGAAGCAAAACTTAATGAAGCAAACAAGAGATTTGAACGACTGGATAAGCTCCTATCAAAGATGCCACAAACATCCAATACGTCCGAAATTGCAGATATAAAAAGGGTAGTATCAGAAATAAAAGAGCAACTATCAAAAACTCATTCTGCTGAAGCCATAGAATCTCTAAAGAGAAGGATAGATGAAATGAACAAATCCCTCAATGAGATAAAGAAAAAGGTAGATAGCAGTAAAATCAACGAATTGGAGAAAACACTTGTTAGGCTGGAAAAGGAAATCTCGGAACTAAAAAAAAAGCAATAGATGAGAAAGAGATTGAGGACACTCTTCTTGTTTTTGACAAACAACTTGAAGAACTAACTAACACTTATGTTAGTAAAGAGCAAATCGAACAACTGAGGGCGCAATTTAACGAGATAATGAGAGAATACCCAAAAGAAAGTGAGAGGATACAGAGACGATTTGATGAATTATACACAAAAATGAAAAAGGATGAGGAAGAGTACAAAAAACTGAAAGATGAACTAGAAAGGACTGAAGAAAAACTCGGCTTTGTTCTCAGTGTAGATGAGAGGATACGTAGAATAGAAAAGAGTATTGCTGACATGGAAGAAAAGATAAGGAAAGCGGAAAAAGTAAGAAGGGAACAGTTGCTGAGAAGGTTGGATGAACTTCAAAGAACGCTTAACAGGAAACAGATGGAGCATGATACAACATATAATGGAAAGATTCGCAAACTTTCTGGTGATATCTCCAAAATTTCTGCGAATATTGAATCGTTTAGGAAGGAGCTAGAATCCTTAAAGCTTGATGAGTCTATACTAAGGAGTAAGTCTAAAAGCATAGAGAGGATAAAGCAAAAGATTGAAGGCATTGACAAGCATCTTGAAGAAATTGATAAAAAATCAAGAGAAGTAGCACTACAAACACATTCGCTAAATAGTGAATTAGTAAGCAACAAAAAGGGTTATGCGACCCTCATGCAAAAGATTGAACACATAGAAAAGGCTATTGAGAAGGTATCGCGCTCAGATGCTAGCGATAAAGACGCAATTGCTCTGCTAAAAAGTGAGATTGAATCCTTGCACAACAAGATTGAAGAACTTGAAAAAACTGAAAAGATAGCTGAGGTTGAAGAAGAGATCAAGCGTATGGAAAAGAAAACAAAAAGGGAAATACTGGAAAGTTTATCAAGGCAGAGAGAAGAGATGGAAAAAGCAATTGAAGAACTTGAAGCAGGGGATAAAACAGCAATACAAGAACTAAAAAGCCATATTGAAAAAATGGAAGAAAGAATAGCACATGATAGAAAATCATTCAAGGGTATAAACAATACACTGCTTGTCCTAGATAGGATGCTCACATCCATAGAGAAAAAAGAGGCATTGGACAAAGAGGATATAGAAAGGATAAAAAAACAACTCGGACTTTTCAAGAATATGATAGAAACACAGCGCAGAATGGAAGGTAAGATCGCATCGCTTAAAAGCCTGATTGAGCAATTAAACAATAGGATGAGTGAGATAGAGAGCATTATGAAACATGTGGATTCTGCAAGCTACCTTCTGCCCTCCATAAAACTCCTTAGAATGGAATTATTCAGGACAGAACATGCGTTGAAAAACAGCACAGATGAATTCCGCGAATATTCTGAAAGGTTTGCAGAATTAAAAAGAAGGGTAGATGAACTAGCGCGCAACATTGAGGAGAAGGACATAAAGAAGGTGTTCAAAGAATTAGAAGAGATACAACACGAGATTAAATCACTCTCAGAAGAGTTATTAGAAATTGAAAAGGATTCGGCAGGCATGGCAAAAGTTGAAGATGAGATAAAAGGGATAAACAAAAAGATTGACGAACTGTACAAAAGATTGGAAAAAGGAGAAACTGAAAAAGAGAACGCGTTGTCAGAAATAAATGCATTATACAACAGACTCTATGATGTCTCACTTCTGCTTGAGAGGGAAAATGAGAAACTGAAAAGGTTCAGAAGAAGTATAGAACATGTTGAACAGATGTTGAAAGAGATTGAACCAATTGTGGTATCAGAAGAAGTCAAAAGAGAGATAAATGAGGCACTACAAGAGGAGAGCATTGGAGGGATTGCTGAGCGTGTAAGCAGAGTAAAGAAAAACATTGAGCCAATAAGCCCACATGTTGAAATCGCAGAAAAGGCAGTTAGACTTATGAAAGCAAAGGAGATACCAGAGAAGGAGATAAGAAACGAAGTAGAAAAGGAGAGGAAGATAACAACGGAAGAACTTGAAGAAACATTTAACCAACTCAAAAGAACGTTAGATGAGATGGAACGCACAAGAAAAAGCATTGAAAGAACAGCAACTGATGTTAAGGAAGGTAAAGAAATAAAACCAAAAGAAAATGTTGAAGACTTACAGGAACAGATTGAATCGCTAAAAAGACAACTTGAATCACAGGAAGAGATGAGTGAAGAACTTCTGAAAAAGGTTGATGAACAGATAGAGAAGATTGAGGCAGAAACAAAAAGTGCGGTGCCTATTGAGAGGAATGTCGTGGAAAAGACGATGAAGGAAACGGAAAAAGCTAGGAGGGTAAGTGAAGAAACAAAAAAACGATTGAAAACCATGAAGGAGTTAGTTAGAGAACATCCTGAAAATGAGGAATTGGTTAGAGCCATAGAAGAAAGGGAAAATAAAGTAGAGATGGCAATGGAGCGTTTAAAAAGCATAGAGAGGGAATTAAAGGAATTGTCGTAATACAATCGTAACGTTTATAAATAAAATCTTACTAACCTTGTTTAAACACTTAAGGAGGTGAATAGATGAGGAAAGGAATTTCTCCGATTGTGGCAGTCGTGTTGCTCATAGCAATCGCAGTTATAGCAGCAGTTGGTCTATACTTCTGGGTTGGAGGTCTTGCAACAAAGCAGCCAACACCAAGTACACCAGCAACAATATCTGCATATGCGGTTAAATGTGGTTCTGGCGCATCAGACATAACAACGATAATGATAGCAAACACAAGTCCGCCAGGAACAACTGTTGATATAACAACAATGTATGACAGCCTTGGAAACGACTTTGGGAACAGCAGTAACACAGACGGGTGGATGTGTACAGCCACAAGTTTGGATAGTGGAGAACAAACGTCATGCCAATTGAATAACTCTGCATCAACATATGACTTCTATCAAGGCGTAGGTACAATCAGCATATACGGTACAAGTATTGCATCAGCAACTGTAACATGCTAAACCCAGAAAGGCCTTTGGCCTTTCTCTATTTTTGTTTTTTGCATAACGTTTATATACTCTAGTTGTGAAAGGGAATATGTGGTACTATGAAAAAAAGCGTCCTTATTGCTGTATTGCTTGTAGGGGCTGTAGCTGTTATGCTATTCATAGCAATCGCAGTTATAGCAGCAGTTGGTCTATACTTCTGGGTTGGAGGTCTTGCAACAAAGCCGCCAACAGTAAGTGCACCAGCAACGATATCTGCACATGCGCTTATATGTGGCTCTAGTGCATCATATAAAACTACCATAGCTGTTGCAAATACAAGTCCGCCAGGGACAATAATAGATATAACAATGATGAAAGACTCTCTTGGAAACGATTTTGGAGGCACTAGTAACACTGATGGATGGATGTGTGAGAAGACAAGGTTGCATAGTAGAGAACAGACTGTATGTCAATTAGACAATTCTGTATCAAAACATAAGTTTTATAGGGGCAAGGGTACAATCAGCATATATGGGGAGAACACTGCATCAGCAACAATAACATGCTAAAATTTATATAGTCCTGCGATAAAAGGTTAGGGTGATATCATGCAAAGAGGTATTTCCCCGATTGTTGCCACTGTCCTGCTTATAGCAATTTCTGTGATAGCAGCAGTAGGTATATACTATTGGGTTGGGGGTTACGCAACAAAGCAGCCAACACCAAGTACGCCCAGAACACTTACAGCATATGTTGTTACATGCGGGGATAGCAGCACGTATGCATCAACAGTTATGATAGCAAACACGAGTCCGCCAGGAACCAGTAGCATAACTGGGCTATCAACAAACACAACGGGCAGCACAGGCCTATCAACATCAAGTGGAGCATTAATATTTAATTGTGGTGCCTCAAGCATTGGCGCAGGGGAACAGACTGCATGTAGGGTGGGGTGCAACAGTTCAAGCGGAACAAACTGTGTCTCTGGTGCGAATGGGACATCATTTATACAAGGCAGTGGAACCATTGAGATATATGGGACAAACGTAGCAGGCGCACTGATAACGTGCTAGCAAAACATTTATAAATGGTATATTGCTAACTATTCTTGGTGAGCGTATGGATAAAGGTGTCTCTCCGATTGTGGCAGTCGTGTTGCTCATAGCAATCGCAGTTATAGCAGCAGTTGGTCTATACTTCTGGGTTGGAGGTCTTGCAACAAAACAGCCAACAGGCGCTGCACCAAGAACAATTACAGTATATGCTATTGCATGCGGACAACTTGAAGACAGCAATGCTCAAAACTATAATTATACAAGTATCATGATTGTGAATACAAGTCCACCAGGAACGCAAGCAATTGCACCTGCTTATGACCTAGCCATTGCTGGTGTATCCGGAGCAGTATTCAACAGTAGCTCCTGTGGTTCAACAACAACACTAGACCCGGGGGAACAAGCAGTTTGTAGGATATACGGATACAACAAAGGTGATGGTGCCCTTGTGGTATACGGAAAAGCAAATAAGAAGATATCGTCCGCAACTATAGAATGCTGAGGCAAACTATTTATAAATAGTGATTTCCAATATAGAAGAAGGTGTTCTAATGGAATTTATACAGGTCATAAAGAAGTATAAATTAGATGTTATCCTCATGCTTGCCCTTTTTCTCTTTGCTTTTGGCATACGTATTATTCCATCAGAAACTTTTCCAGGGATATATGCATTTGACCCGTTCTATCATGCAAGGGTGGTTAGAACATTATTATTAACAGGTAGTATCCCTGACAGAGACCCATTGTCATATTGGCCTGAAAGTGTTCCATACTATTCCACTTATCCTCATTTTTATCATTACTCTTTGGCTGGTGCATATGAACTTGCCTCACTAGTTACACAAGGAAACCTGAACTACAATGAATCCCTTTTTGTCCTGGCTACATGTTACTTCACGCCATTTATCGGTGCACTAACAGCAGCAGCAATGTATCTACTGGGCAAAGAAATAAGAGGAAGAAAGGCTGGCTTGTTTGCTGGATTGCTTCTCTCATTACAACCTACCCACTTGTTTAGAACAATGTACGGATTCGCAGAAGAGGATGCATTTGGTATCTTTTGGTTGGTCTTCTCTGCGTTCATATATCTATGGGCACTTAGAAAAGGAAAATGGAAACATGGGCTAATTGCAGGATTTGTCTTTGCGCTATATCAGTTAACATGGAGAATGGCTGTTTTCTCTTCTGCAATTCTCTCTGCATACATCTTCTTACAATCCCTAATCGCAATCTACAACAAGAACTACAAGGAACTTGAACGTATGACTGTTGTCTATGCATTTAGTTTTATACCGATTGTGCTACTAGCACTTCCGCTTGACCCTGTTGTCACATTTACCCATATGAGCCTTGCTTTCATGTTTCCAACACTCCTTTTTATGGGCTTAGCAACATACTGGTTCAATTATAGGACAAAAGAAGGCAACATTATTCCAAGGATAAACATCACGCAACAGAAAGCATTTCAAATATTTGTAGGATTGCTTTTGATTATTGCTGTCATAGGCATAGCATGGAAAGGACCTTGGGCGTATAATACAGCACAAGGACTATTATCCAGTATAGGACAGTCCTCAAAGGTGATGAAAACAGTTGGTGAAGAGCACCCAAAAACATTCCCTGGTGTGATAAATGAGATGAACATACTTGCTCCATTCTTTTTGCTTGGTTTGATTTATCTTCCAATCCGAAGATTAATTGAGATAAAAAAGTTGGAAAACAAAGACTTGCTGATATTTTTGTATGCTGCTATAACCTTCTTTTTGTATATAAACAAGGCAAAAATGGGGTATGTATTTGGCCCTCCTGAGATGCTGCTCATTGGAATTGTGCTGGCAGATGGAATAAATCTCGCAAAGAAGGTTGGTGAAAAAACAACGCATTTTGCATTCTTTATTGCCTTCCTCATCCTGTTTGCTCAGATCCCCATGGGTGTAAACATCATGGAAGGATACAAAGTGAACTATTCTGTGGATCCTGGCTGGGAGGCTATGTACACCTACCTGAAAACTTTACCATACAATCCGGTACTGATGACTTGGTGGGATTATGGACATTGGACTGCATGGCATAACATAAGAACAACATTGGACAATACAAACCAAAATCAGACAAAGGTTATACAAACAGCCAAGATATTCACAGAGTTTAGAGGCAACACCTCCCAGGAGATAGAGGAGAGATGGTTGGATAGAGTGAAATCGTGGCAAGTAACCCATGTTGCTATAGACAGAACACTACTCACAAACAAATGGGGTGCCCTAACATTTTTAGGTGACAACCAGTGCATACCAACAAAAGAGCTCAAAGCATATGGGCTCAGTTTCCCAGAATTACAGGATAGGTATTGTGGGTATGGCTACACATATGCTGGTGACATAGGAATCGCCCCATGTTACCCAAAAACTATTGTCTCATCTGTTGGCACTGAAAAATATGTTGAATGTAGATTGTTCAGTAGTGGGCCTATAAGATTTACTGAGGAAGAATGGAAAAGAATAGTTAATACGGCATGGCCAGGTTATGACCTTACAGTAGGCAGTGATAAAGGAACAATAACTATGAAAGTGTATGGACAACCCGACTATAAGTTAATGTTTTTCAAGGTTGGAAACAGAATCGTGAGGGATGCGCCTGTAAATTACATGCTGGGTTTACGGCTTTTCTTTAAGGACCCGAATCTGAAACATTACAAATTGGTAAGAAATCAATATGTACCGAACAAAGAGGTAGTGTTATATAAAGTAGATTATGGTGAGTGAATGATAGAGTATGCCTTAATAGCTGGTTTCATTGTTGCATTTATAACAACAATAGTGGCTACTCCAAAGATAATAAAACACGCCAGGGAAAGAAATTTCACAAGCAGGGATGTACATAAATACAAAAGGACATTTGCTGCTGAACTTGGAGGCATAGCCATTGCATTGGGTTTTGTTTTGGGGGTTTCAGCGTTCATCGCAGCATTTAACATGCTGGGTATGAAAGCAGAATTCATAACAACACTTGCTGCAACAGCATCAGTGTTAATCGTTTTTATTGTAGGCATCATAGATGACCTGTTCTGGATAAGATGGAGGAGCAAGATATTATTGCCAATGATCGCAGCAATACCTTTAATGGCAATAAAGGCAGGAAATACAGTCATGACATTGCCAGTCATAGGAACTGTAGACTTTGGTCTGTTCTATATTTTTGTGCTTATCCCCATTGCAATAACTGGTGCTGCAAACGCAATGAATATGGTGTCTGGATACAATGGTTCTGAAGCAGGATTAGGTATCTTGATTATAGGTACACTGCTCATCATTGCAATACACTCCGGTGCTCTTCCCGCAGCAGCATTGCTAGTCTCTATGCTTGGTGCGCTATTCGCGTTCTTGAAATATAATTGGTATCCCGCAAAGATATTCATGGGTGATGCTGGCACGTTACAGATCGGCGCTGTGATAGCCAGTGCTGTGATAATAGGAAACATGGAAAAATTTGGAATATTACTACTTTTCTGGTATTTTGTCAATTTAATCCAATTTGCGTGGGGTGTCCTTATAAAAGCAAAACACGTAAAGTTCGCGTCCCCTACAAAAGACGGGACATTAAAAGAACCAAAGACATTTTGGAAACATTACTTGCCATTCACCATTATCCATTATGTCCATCCAACTGAAAAGGGTATTGTTTATATTTTATTAGGTATGCAATTGCTTGTTTGTATTGCAACCCTGTTGCTTTACTTTGGAGGGTTCTGATGGAAACACTTAAAACAGCAGTTATCGGCGCAGGAAATATGGGTAAGAACCATGTTAGAGTGTATTCACTACTAAAAAACTCAGAATTGGTTGGGATATCAGACGTTGACATTGAAAGAGCGAAAGCACTATCAGAGCAGTACGGTGGAAATGCATACAAAGATTACATAGAAATGATAAAAAAAGAAAGGCCGGATGCTGTCTCAGTAGTTGTTCCAACTGCACTTCACGCAAAAATTGGTTGTGATGTCTTAGAGTATACAAATGCGCTTGTAGAAAAACCCATTGCGCTCACAATAAAGGAAGCAAATCAACTTGTAAAAACATCTGAAAAAAATGACAGGAAGCTCATGGTCGGACAGATAGAGCGATTTAATCCAGTAATACAGAAGCTTATAGAATATGCACCAAAAGAGGAATACCTTACGTTTAGTATCATGCGGTTGGGTCCTTATGTCCCCAAACTTAGAACCACGGGGGTGATTATTGACCTAGGGATACATGATATTGACCTTGTTAGATACCTAACAGGCGAAGAACCTGAACAGGTACATGCAACATGTAGACACATAACAGTAGAGGATGTTGAGGACCACGCACACGTATTCCTAAAAATGCCTTCATCAACTGCTTCTCTCGTAACAAACTGGATCTCACCAGTAAAGATAAGACATATGTACGCAACATTTAGGGATGTTTTCCTCTATATTAACTTCATAGAACAAACAATACAAATATACAAAAAAGAGGATAGAGAAACTGTAAAACAGGAGACACTTGATGTTGAAAAGGAGGAACCACTGAAAATAGAGTTAAATGCCTTCTTAGATTGTATTGCTCATGATAAACCCTCTCCTGTCTCTGGGGAAGACGCAACAAAATCCTTAGAGA
This sequence comes from Candidatus Iainarchaeum sp., assembly GCA_021162685.1. Taxonomy (GTDB): domain Archaea; phylum B1Sed10-29; class B1Sed10-29; order WALL01; family WALL01; genus JAGGYF01. The sequence continues at coordinate 27,282 of JAGGYF010000007.1, forward strand.
TTGCATTGAGGGCAACACGGATTGCATATGAAAGCGACCCTAACCTCATATGAGGTGGTGATATGAAAATAGGAAAAAACACAAAGATATGGGATGAAAAGGGCCTATGGGGTGACTATGAGATAGGTGACAACTGCACCATTGGAAAATTTGTAGAGATAGGTGATAAGGTAAAGATTGGAAATAACTGCAAGATAGAAGCATTTGCTTTTCTGCCACCAGGTGTGATACTTGAGGATGATGTTTTTGTTGGGCCACATGTGTGCTTCACAAATGATAAGATCCCAAGGGCTGTAAATGATGCATTTGATCTGATCGGCACAAGAGTGAAAAAAGGTGCTTCAATAGGTGCTAACTCTACTATAATCTGTGGAGTGGTTATAGGAGAGTATGCAATGGTTGGCGCGGGTTCTGTTGTAACAAAAGACGTCCCAAAGCACACATTAGTTTTGGGTAATCCGGCAAAACCCGTTGCGAAGGTTTGTTACTGCGGAGAAATATTAGATGAGAAAAACTATTGCTGGAAATGCCAGAAAACGGTGGACATATGATTCCGATTGCTAAACCTATGCTTGGAAAAGAGGAACTAAAAGCAGTAAAGAAAGTGTTTGATAGTGGAATGCTTGCGCAAGGAGACATAGTAGAAAAATTTGAAGAAAAATTTGCTAAATATATTGGTGTAGATTATGCAGTTGCAACCACAAATGGCACACAAGCGTTAATAATGGCAATGCACTGTCTAGGAATAAAAGGAAAGGTAGCAATGCCTTCCTTCTCATTTATATCAACAGCAACCAGTGCACTCGCTGTTGGTGCAAAACCCTACTTTATAGATATTGACGAGAGAACATTTAACATAGATGCATCTAAGATAAAAGGCAAATTTAACGCAATTATTCCAGTACATCTCTATGGTCAAGCATGCGACATGGACACAATCGTGAAAAAAGCTGGTAGAGCAAAGGTTATAGAGGATGCGTGCCAAGCACATGGGGCATTATGGAAGAAGAAAAAGGCGGGATCATTCGGCGATGCTGCTGCATTCTCTTTTTATCCAACAAAAAATATGACAACTGGAGAAGGGGGGATGGTAACAACAAATGATAGAAAGCTGGCAGAGCGTATGAGATTATTTAGAAACCATGGCCAAAAAAGAAGGTACTTACACGAATATGAGGGATATAATTTCAGAATGACAAACATTGCAGCTGCCATTGGCTTGGTTCAACTAAAAAAACTGCCAAAATTTAACAAACAGAGGCAAAAAAATGCCAAGTACTACGACAAGCACTTGGAAGGTGTTGAAACGCCCTTCGTCTTAAAGGGCGCAACACACGTTTACCACCAGTATACTATAAAAGCAAAGAGAAGAAATGCACTACTTAATCATCTTCGTTCAAATGGCATAGGAGCAACTGTCTACTATCCAATACCCATACACAAACAGCCCATAATCCATTCAAAACAGAAGTTACCAGTAACTGAAAAGGTATGCAAGCAAGTACTTTCATTGCCTGTGTATCCTGGGCTGAAAAGGAGTGAATTAAGGCATATCGTAGAGACCATAAGCACATTTTGGTGAGTTAATGAAAATCTGGTTTGACATGACAAATAGTCCACATGTTATGACGTTTATGCCATTCATAAAACTGTGTAAAAAATTTGGTTATGAAGTAAAGATAACTGCAAGAAAACTGGGACAAACCACTCAAATGCTTGATGACTTGGGTATTACATATGAAGAAATAGGGGAGTACGGTGGGAAAACACTATTCGGTAAGATCATAAATGTTATAAAAAGGACTTACTCACTCATGAAGTACGCTAAAAATAAAAAGGTTGATGTATGCTTTACTAAGGCGCCATCTTCATTATTGGCTTCCTGGATGTTAGGAATTCCTGTCATACTTTTTTCTGATAATGAATATTCAAAAGTTAATTACTTGAGGCCCCTAGCAACATTAGTTGTATGTCCAAAATGTCTGCCTTTTAAGGGAAAAAATGTCCTTAAATATGAAGGAATTGAAGAGGGGCTCTATCTTCTTACGTTTAGGCCGAAAAAAGATGTGATGAGGTATTTTAAAAAGGGTGTGAAGAATATAGTTATAAGGACCGCTCCTTCTTCTGCGCATTATTTGAAAATCAGGTATGACCCAATAATAAAATTGATCAAATTACTTAGAAATGAACAAGATATAAACATGATAATTATAAAAAGAGACTATGGTAAAATACCAAAA
>JAGGYF010000028.1 GCA_021162685.1 Candidatus Iainarchaeum sp.
ATAGCATTCATGCTTCTTGAGTTTTACCATGACATACAAATGCCTGGCATATACATAAACGGTATTGCTGGAGTAACTATTGGTGCACTGTTTGTTTTTACAAGCAGTGTACTATTCTATGGGCTCTGTGACTTCACTTCAATCTCTCAACAATGATTGCAGGACATATTCTTGTAACGCCCTCAATTGCTTCAATCTTTTTGACAAAATGAGATAATTCATCAGACGTCCTAAACCACGTCTCTATCATAATCATGTGGTCTCCACTTGATGTATACAAGGATACAACATCCTCATCTGTCCTAAGTTTTTCTATCACATGAAGTAATCGTTCTGGTTTTGTATCTATACCAATAAGTGCATGTATTTTGTAACCTATCTTCTTTGGATTTACTTTTATGGTATATCCCTCAATGGCACCTTCCTTTTCAAGTTTCCTCACCCTCTTTCTTATGGCTGCTTCTGTTACCCTGAACTGCTTAGCTAGCTGAGTAAAACAGAATACCTAAAGATTGAGAATAGATTGAGGGAGATTGGCAAAAATTTGGGATTAACTCCTGCTGAATTGGACCTTTATCTCTGGTATCTAGAAACAGGAAAGATTTTGAAATAGCTACTCCAAAAAGGAGTATGCCTTTTTTCTGTGTAAAATTTCCGTTACCTTCACGTCTTTTTGTATTACTGTGTATATGACCCTATATTCGCCAACCCTCAATCTATAAAATACAGGGTCTTTTGAGCCGTGAAGTTTCTTTATATCACAACCACTTCTAGACGTAAAGGGGTCCTCAGCAAGCCCAGCCAACGTTTTTCTTATAGCATAGCGTACCTTCTTTTGTAATAACTTGAGTTGCTTGACAGCGGTTTTTGATAGTAGGACATTAAATTTCTTTGATGTCAATGAATTCATCCTCCTCCAGTATCCTTTTTTGCCTATCAAAGAATAGTTGCTTTCTTGCTAATTCGATTAAGTGCCTTATTATGGCATCATATGTCTCACCTTTGTGGCCAATCTTTTTAAGTAACTCCTTTGTTTGCTCATTTACTGCTATTGTTGTCACCATCCAACCACCTATAACGCTTATAACTATTATAATATTTATATGTAACGCTGTGAGGATGCTACTTTACGCTTATATATCAAAAATGAGCAATATAACATATGCGCGCATTTATTGCATTAGTTGTTGTCACGGCTATGGTCTATGGGGCATGCCAGATATCAGAAGCGTATATAGGCACTGACCCCCTCTGCTCTGATAAAGTTACGTCTGAAAAGGCAAATGTTTATTCCTATGAAGACTTCTATGTCTGTCTGAAGATAGATGGAATTAGCAGTGGGGAACCAGTAACAGCATATGAAAAAATCATTATGCCAAAACAAACAACAGTTGTTAGGGATGATGGATACATTTACCTTCATGGAAAAGCGGATACAAACATGCATAAGGTATATTATATTGAACTAAATGCATCAGAGTGCAATGATACAATACGTCTGCCTGTTGAGATAAAAAATACATGCATCCAACTGCCACCAAGTACAATCCAGGCAGTACCTAATAGCGTGGAAGAAGGAGAGAACTTTGCTATTGAAATAAACAATGCAAACAAAGACCTTGATATGAACATTATCGGACTAAAAATTCCTGTCAAGTCAAGAGTGTTTAGAGGACTGAAATGGACGCGTTCATTTTCTTCGTACGCATGCTGTACACCACAAGAGGAGGTATGCTCCTGTAAACTGAAATTTGCGTTTACTGACCCAAAACACCCTATATGCCAAAATGATGCAACTGAGATAGAGGTGAGGGTATACAAGAAAAAGCAGCAGATTATAGAAGCGCCAGAGGAGATATCTGTGGGTGTTTTAGCACTATTGGCCATTATAATTATAGGAACTGGGCTAACTGTGATAACGCAGTAACAAATATATATGCTCCAAACAAAATAATACTGGGCCAGAGCCAAGGTGCAGCCCGGTGCTTTTTATGGCTTATGAATACCTTGATGAGATAACCTCTGATGTGATGTTCAGAGCAACAGCACCAACACTCAAAGAGCTCTTTGAGGATTGCGCAAAAGCAATGATGTCTGTGATGTACAACCTGAACAAAGTTGAAGAGAAGAAGAAGATAAGGATAGAGATAGCTGCTGAAAATGAAAAGGAACTACTCTATAAATGGTTATCAGAACTCCTAGCGCAATTTGAAATCAATGAGATGCTTTTTTCAAAATTCAATGTTTCGGAGATTGACAACAAGCATTTGAGGGCTGAGGTCTTTGGGGATGATGTAAAACCAGAACTAATACAGACACTTGTTAAAGGCGTAACGATGTATAGGTTTGACCTGAAAAGGAAGGATGGAAAATGGATTGCAACAGTGGTGGTGGATATATGAAATGCTCAGACAGAATCTCACTCTTGCCACGACTTATGTTACTAAATGCTATGAAAATAACAAAAAGGCATAAGATTCTTGAGGTAGGGTGTGGCGAAGGCAATACATCTGTATTGTTTGCTATGATAACAAAGTGCAACGTTGTAGGCATAGATATAGACAAGAGAGTTATTGAAAAAGCAAAACAAATGAAAAGAAAACTTGGGATAAAAAATGTTATTTTTAGACACTTCTCAGGAGAGAGAATGCCGTTCAAAGATAATACATTTGATGCTGTGATATTGCCATTTGTACTACATCATGTTGCAAAAAGACAAACAGAACCATTGATAGAAGAATGTGTCAGAGTGTGTAAGAAGGATGGTAAGATAGGTGTGATTGAATGGGGAGTTATGAAAGATAAGAGAAAACATCACAAACAGGTTATGCTCCCAAAGATGTTAAAGGCGTTATTTAGAGAGTATAATATCACGCCATTAAAATATGAAAGGGTAGATCCTGCATACTATACAGTGGGGAGGGTTAAGAAATGAAAGAGGAAGATATCATAGAAGCAGTAAAACAGTTTGCAAAGCAGACAGAGGCAAGACCTAACTACTATGAAACGCACTTATTGCCAACAATGGAGGAGGGGGAGAGATGGTGCTTAAAGTTAGGTGCAGATTGCTTTGTTGTTAGAATTGCTTGTCTGCTCCATGATTGTGGATATTCCTTCCTAGATAGTTGGGAACACCATGAAGAAGCAGGTGCAGCAGTGGCAAAGAAGTTTCTTGAGGAACAAGGAGTACCTGAAAAGATTGCTGAGCAAGTCGCAATGTGTATACGACTTCACGACGGAAAAGTAACAGAAAACGACCCAATAGAATGTAGAATAGTAAATGATGCAGACATTATCGCATACTACAAGTTTATTGGAGAACATGTCAAACAATGGATTGAGGGGGGAAGGACAAAGGATAAAACAATAGCATTCCACATAAATCATGCTAAAATGCACTGGAATGATTTACGTGTTAAAGAGATGAAGGAATATGCAAAACAGTATTATGAAGAAGCATTAAGATATTTGGAGGCGATGAGATGAAAGAGAAGTTGGAAAAGATTGATGAGTACAGGTGGAGGATACCCAAAACTGTAAGAGAGAAGATGAAAGTAGATGCCATTGTGTATGGTTCAAAAGCAATTATTGACCAAGCAGAGGATGCTGCAATAGAGCAGCTAACAAATGTTGCATGCCTGCCTGGTGTTGTTGAACCTGTCTGTGGAATGCCAGATATACACTGGGGGTATGGGCTACCAATGGGTGCAGTTGGCGCATTTGATGAAGAAGAGGGGATAATAGCCTCTGGACTAACAGGTTTTGATATAAACTGCGGTATTCGCATGATAAAAACAAACCTAACCGTTGACGAAGTAAAACCAAAGATCAGAGAACTCATTGATGTCCTATTCAAAAATGTTCCATGTGGTGTAGGAAGCAAAGGAAGGTTGAGAGTTAATGATGAACAGCTTGATGAGGTTCTGCGTAATGGCGCTGTTTGGGCATTGGAGAATGGTTATGCAACAAAGCATGATATAGAGCATATGGAGGAAAATGGAAAAATGGATGGAGCAGACCCATCAAAGGTTTCTGATGAAGCAAAGAAGAGGGGAAAACCACAACTTGGAACACTCGGCGCAGGCAATCACTTTTTAGAGGTGCAAAGGGTGGACCAGATATATGACGAGAAAACTGCAAAGGCATTTGGGATTGAACACAATGACCAGGTTGTTGTTATGTTGCACTGTGGAAGCAGAGGGTTTGGACATCAAGTAGCAAGTGATTACCTACAAATACATGCAAAAGCAGCAAGAAAGTATGGGATCTGGCTGCCAGATGAACAGCTTGTTTGTGCACCTGCAAACTCGCAGGAAGGACAGGATTATTTCAAAGCCATGAAGTGCGCTGTTAATTACGCATTCTGCAACAGAACAGTAATGACTGCATGGATCAGAGAGAGTTTTGAGCAAGTATTCAAGAGGGATTGGGAATCAATGGATATGAAAACAATATATGATGTTTGTCATAATATATGTAAATATGAGACCCACAGAGTAAATGGAGAGAAAAGAAACTTATATGTTCACAGAAAAGGAGCAACAAGGGCCTTACCTCCTGGTCATGAATTGATACCAAAAAGTTACATGGATGTTGGACAACCAGTACTAATTGCAGGAAGTATGGGTACTGCATCCTATATATTGGTCGGTACGGACAAGGCAAAAGAAACGTTTTATAGCTCGTGCCATGGTGCGGGTAGGACAATGTCTAGACACAAAGCAATAAAGACACACTGGGGCGACAAGGTAAAAAAGGAACTGGAACAATCAGGTATTATAGCAAAATCCACACATCCTAAGGTCTTGGCAGAAGAAGCGCCAGATGCCTACAAGGATGTTGATGAGGTCATAGAATCTGTACATAATGCTGGTATCTCAACAAAGGTTGCTAGGATGACCCCTCTTGGCGTGGCAAAAGGATAGCAAACCTTTTAAACCATTGATGAATTAATCCAGATATGGCAGTTGAGCCAGAGATTTTGGAAGAGGTCAGACGGCTGAGGGAAGAAGGATTTGATGTAGAGCAGATAAAACAAAATTTGAAGAAGATAGGATATTCTGATACAGATATTGAGGAGATAATGGAGAAAACAAAGCCAAAGCCAGAGAAACCGAAAGGGCCAGAGGTTTACAAACCAGAAGAACAAAAAGAAACGCCTTCTGTCACTGTAAAGAAAGAGCCTGAGGAGAAGCCAGAAGGGGAAGCCGCAATAGCGCTTGAATTTGATGAGGAATTGGAGGCATTAGAAGGACCAAATGTTCAACCAAAGGTTGTAAAAACGCCTGAACCAAAAACTGTTTACCTTCCAACTCCCCCTGCAGAAAAGAAGGCTGAGGAGAAGGAAATACCAGCACCGCCTCCTCCTGAACCATTTAAGGCTGAGGAAGAAAAACCAAAAAAGCCATCAAAGATTCTTGCATTGTTTATATGGTTATTTGTGCTCCTCATCCTTGCAATGATCATATTATTGGCTGCAGAGAAGGTTGGTATGCAGCTACCATTCAGTTTATAAACAAAACCTTTTTAAATACCCAAGTTTCAAATATAAGGGACTGCATGGAACCCATGTGGTCTGGCAACTTCTAGGTTGTTTGGACTATATAGGGCCAGCAGTTATTCTCATAGGTGATAGCAGTGTCAAAACTTACTGCACCAAGACATGGTTCACTTGGATATGCCCCAAGAAAAAGGGCGAAGAGGCCTTATGCTAGTTTTAGCACTTATCCTAAGATTGATGAGACAAAACCATTAGCATTTGCAGGATACAAGGCAGGAATGACACATGTTATTGCTATTGATAAACACAAGGGCAGCCCTTCCTACGAGCAGAAGGTTGCTATCCCCGTAACCATTGTAGAAGTACCACCAGCAAAGGTTTTTGGTATAAAGGTTTATGAGATAACAAATGAAGGATTGAAAGCATTTGGAAGTGTTGTTGCTGAAAAGCTTGATAAGGAACTGAAGAAGAAGTTTAGTATTCCTAAAAAAACAGAAACAAAAAAGAAGATGGATGAGATTGAGAAGAATATTGATAGGGTCTCAGAGGTAAGATTGCTGGTTCATACAAAACCAACGTTCAAGAAAAAGCCAGAAGTATTTGAAATCTTGGTTAATGCTCCAACAGCAAAGGAGGCATGGGAATACGCAAAGAGTATTTTAGGAAAGGAACTGACAGCAGACCAAATATTCAAGGAAGGAGATTACATAGATGTTGTTGCGATAACAAAAGGGAAGGGAATACAAGGCCCAGTAAAACGATTTGGTGCGAGGATACAATACAGAAAGGCGCATGGATTTAGGAGACATGTTGGTTGTATAAATCCTTGGTCACCAGCAAGGACAATGTGGACATCATTGATGCCTGGACAGATGGGCTATCACAGAAGAACAATGTTAAACCTAAGGGTTTTGAAGATGGGTGAGAATGGAAAAGAGGTAACGCCAAAAGGAGGAATTCCTCATTATGGTGTTGTAAAATCAAGATATTTGCTGATAAAGGGTTCACTCCCAGGACCAAAGAAGCGATTGGTTATGATGAGATTTGCTATAAGGCCACCAAAGAAAGAAGTGCCAGCACCAGAGGTTGTGAGTGTATCAACAATATCCCAACAGGGGAGAGGTAGGTGAAGATGATGAAAGCACCAGTATTGTCAATAGATGGTAAGAAAATCAAAGACATTACACTCCCAGAGGTGTTTTCCGAGGAATATCATCCCACACTGATAAGAAGGGCTGTTGTTGCACTCCAGAGCAGAAGATTCCAACCACATGCGCCATATAAATACGCAGGTCTTGAAACAAGTGCAACATATGTTGGAAGAAGAGGAGCATTCAGGGCAGGAATAAATAGAGGCATATCACGATTACCAAGAGTAAAACTACCAGGCGGGGGACTTGGTGAGGTAAGGAAAGTGCCACATGCAAAAGGTGGAAGAAGAGCCCATCCGCCAAAGGTTGAAAAAATTGTTGAAAAGAAGATAAACAAAAAGGAAAAAATAAAGGCAACACGTTCTGCAATTGCGGCAACAGCAAAAAAGGAGATTGTAGAGAAAAGAGGTCATAAGATAGATTCAGTAAAACATCTTCCAATTATTGTTGAGGATAAGTTCCAGGAACTTAGCAAAACAAAGGATGTTGTTTCTGTGCTTGAGAAGATCGGGCTTAAAGATGAAATAGAGAGGGCCAAAGTGAGAAAGGAGAGGGCAGGAAAACAGAAGAGAAGGGGAAAAAGATTAAGAAAGAAAAAAAGTGCGCTCATCATCGTCCTTGATGGATCAAAGGTTAGGAGAGCATGTAAGAACATACCAGGTATTGATGTAACAACACCTAACAGATTGAACGTAGAATTGCTTGCACCAGGAACACATGCTGGAAGGTTGACTATATGGACAGAATCAGCAGTAAAGAAGATAGGTGAGAAATATGGTAGTTAATCATCCTCTACTTTCAGAAAAAGCGGTTGACCTCATAGAAAAGGAGAATAAGTTAGTATTCATTGTTGATAAGAATGCAACAAAATCTGAGATAAAAGAAGCGGTTGAAAAGCTGTATGATGTGAAAGTTGATGCTGTTAACACATTGATTGATTCAAAAGGTAGGAAGAAGGCATTTGTTAGATTATCAAAAGAAAGCTCTGCATCAGAGCTGGCAACAAAATTGAATATAATATGAAGTGGTTGATATGGGAAGACCAATTGGAACACAAAAGAGAGGAAAAGGAAGTCACAGATACAGGAGACCATCTCATAGATACAAAACTGAAGCACATTATAGGCCAAACAATGGAGGCATACTAAAAGGGGTTATAACAGGATTTGACCATGACCCATCAAAAACAGCAATACTCATGAAAGTAAAATGGCAGGATGGAAACGAGAGCTTATATCTCGCACCAGAAGGAGTATTTGTAAATGATATGATTGAGCAAGGAGCAGGCGCTTCATTATCCATTGGTAATGTTCTTCCTTTATCAGAAATACCAGAAGGAATGCCTGTATTCAACATAGAAAAGGTTCCTGGAGATGGAGGAACAATAGTTAGAGCATCTGGAACAGCAGCATTCGTCATTGCAAAGAAGGGTGACAAGGTCATTGTGAGGTTACCCTCAAAGAGGATGAAACCTCTTGATGGAAAGTGCAGGGCAATGATTGGGATTGTTGCTGGTGGTGGAAGGACAGAGGAACCATTCGTAAAAGCAGGGAATAAATACCACAGAGAAAGAGCAAAGGGGAAGAGGTATCCAATTGTTAGAGGAGTTGCAATGAACCCAGTTGCGCACCCACATGGTGGTTCCCAACACCACACTGGAAAAGCAACAACAGTGAAGAGGCAAACACCACCTGGAAGAAAGGTTGGACATATAGCAGCAAGAAGAACAGGAAGGAGAAAGAGGAAGTGAGAATATGGCAAAGGTATTTACATTCCATGGAAAAACAATGGATGAACTTAAGGATATGCCTATTGAGGAATTTATGAAGTTAGTTCCATCAAGGCAGAGAAGATCCCTGAAAAGAGGATTCACAGATGAACAGGAGAAATTCCTAAAAAAATTGAGGAAATATCCTGATAAGATCATACGAACGCATTGCAGAGACATGATTATATTACCAGAAATGGTTGGAAGAAAGATTGCAGTCTATAATGGTAAAGAATTTGTTTATATTACAATCCAGCCAGAGATGTTGGGGCATTACCTTGGTGAGTATGCTCACACAAGAAAACCTGTTAAGCACTCCGCAGCAGGTATTGGTGCTACAAGAAGTACAAAATTCATAGCAGCGAAGTGATAACATGGCAAGAAAATATAGTGCTCAAGGTATTGAAGGTGCAAGGGCGTATGGAAGAGAGATGGATATCTCTCCAAAACATGCCATAGAGATATGCAGAGAGATCAGAGGAAAAAACGTGAATAAGGCTATTACATTCCTTGAGAAGGTCATAAAGAAGGAGGCATTTGTTCCATTCAAACGATTCAATAGCAAGGTTGCACACAGAAAAGGCGGTAAACCAGGAAGATATCCTGTTAAGGCATCAAAAGCGATATTGAAAGTGCTTGAGAATGCAAAAGCAAATGCTGAGAACCAAGGGATGGACACTGATAAACTCATGATAGTACATGCAGCTGCTCATAGGGGCCCTGTATATGATAGAAGGGCACCAAAGGGGAGGATGAGAACATCTGCCATAGAAACCGTAAATGTTGAAATAATTGTAAAGGAGGCCTGAACTTGATAGAGAGAAAATTTGTCAAAGAGGGAATCAATAGGAGCCGATTGAACACATGGCTCAAAAGAAAACTGAATAGAGCAGGCTATGTAGGCGTCTCTCTGCAAAAAACCCCTGTTGCAACAAGGGTTGTTATACAAGTTGAAAGGCCTGGTCTTGTAATAGGAAGGAAGGGGAGTAACATCCAAGAGCTCACAAAAGAAATTGAGAAGAAGTTTGGTTTGGATAATGTTCAGATAAAGATTGAGGAAGTGCCTGTGCCAGAACTTAATGCAGCCGTCATGGCAAGACGGATTGCAAGGTCACTGGAAAAGGGACTAAATTTCAGAAGAGTCATGCACTGGTCACTTGACAAGATCATGGCAGCAGGAGCAAAGGGTGCAGAGATAACGATATCTGGTAAACTTGTTGGAAAAGGAGGAAAAGCACGGTCAGAAAGGGTCAGTGCAGGCTACCTAAAGAAAGCTGGGGAACCATCACGCCTTGTCCAGGTTAGTCACACACAAGCGATGAAGAAAGCAGGAATCATAGGCGTAACAGTAAAGATTGTCCCACCAGATGTGGTATTCCCAGACAAAGTTGACATAGAGAAGATTGTAAAAGAAGGAGGTGTAATGAGTGGCGATACTGAAACCAAAGCAGATAAGGGAAATGAGCCCACAGGAGAGGGAGGAGAAGCTACAGCAGTTGCGCAATGAACTGGCAAAAGAGAGGGCTGCAATCGCCAGTGGCACAAGGCCAGAGAATCCTGGACGAATAAGGGAGATAAGAAAAACCATTGCGAGGATACTCACAATTCAAAATGAAAAGAAAAACACGGAGGTTGAAAAAACAGAATGACAGATGTCTGTCCTGTGTGTGGACTCCCAAAGGAGCTATGCGTCTGTCAAGAGCTTGCAAAGGAAAGGCAGAAGATAAAGATAAGAACAGAGGTCAAGAAGTACAGAAAGAAGGTCACAATCATAGAAAACCTTGACCAGAGCATTGATCTGCATGCTCTTGCAACCCAACTGAAAAAGAAGATGGCGTGCGGAGGAACCGTCAAGGAAAACCGCATAGAGCTCCAGGGGGCACACGCAGAGAAGGTAAAGAAAGCTCTTATCGCACTAAACTACCCAGAGGATCAAATTGAAATCGTATAGAAAGTTGCGTGCACTTGCACGTAACTTATTGATCGGACTGGAGGCAAGGGTAGTCAGAAGCTCGGAGAAATCCCTTGAAGGAATGAAAGGGAAAATCGTTGATGAGACCCTGAATACCCTAGTACTCCAAACAAAGAATGGTGAGAAAAGGATAGCAAAAGACAAAGTGGTTGTTGAGATATCCTTCCCAGAGGGAACATATACCTTTTCTGGGAAGGAGATAAAGCAACGGCCGGATGAACGCTTGAAAAAACTTTGGAGAAAGATAAGGTGAGAAGATGAAGGAGAAAAAATGCAACGACAAAAACTGCCCAATACATGGGAACATCAAGGTTAGAGGTAACATTATGACTGGGGTTGTTGTTTCAGATAAGATGGATAAATCTGTCATTGTTGAAAGAGAGTACATAAGAAAAGTCCCAAAGTATGAGAGATATGAACGAAGAAAATCAAGAATAGCTGTTCATAAACCAGAATGTATGGATGTCAAAGTTGGAGATGTTGTTGAATTTGGAGAAACAAGAAAGATTAGCAAAACAAAAAGTTTTGTTATAACAAAGGTGTTGGGTGGTAAGAAATGAAAGGTGTTGCTGCTAGAATCACATCCGGGCTTCATATTGGTTCAGTATTAAAATGTGATGACAACACAGGAGCAAAGGAGCTTGAGATCATTGGAGTAAAAGGATACAGAGGAAAAAGAAGAAAGCTTGCCAAAGCGGGCGTTGGTAGTGTTGTCATCTGTTCAGTAAAAAAAGGCAAACCAGAGATCAAGAAGAAAGTTGTGAAAGCTGTGATAGTCAGACAAAAGAAGGAATACAGGAGAGCAGATGGCACAAGAGTAAAGTTTAGCGATAATGCTGCTGTCCTTATAGATGATAAGGGAATGCCAAGAGGTACTGAGATAAAGGGAGTTGTAGCAAAGGAGGTTGCTGAGAGGTTTGCTAAAATTGCCACATTAGCAAAGAACGTGGTGTGATGGATATGGTATCAAAACAACCAAGAAAACAAAGAAAGGAGCATTTTGCTGCTCCATTGCATAAAAGGCAGAAAAAGGTAGCTGCGCCTCTTAGTAAAGAACTTAGAAAGACGTACAAGAGGAGAAGTGCAATTGTCCGTGTTGGTGATAAGGTAAAAATACTGCGTGGAGATTTCAAAGGAAGAACAGGCGAAGTGACAAAAGTATCTCTGAAGAACTATGCAGTACATGTTAAGGGTGTAACAGTAAAAAAGGCAAATGGTGAAGAGGTGCCAAAACCAATCCACCCATCAAATCTGATGATCATTGAGTTAAAACTTGACGATGAGAAGAGAAAAAAGAAATTCGCTAAGGAGGAGAAATAGATGGCAAGAAAAGGAGAGAAAAGAGTGAGGAAGCGACTTACTGCCCCAAAAACAATACCTGTACCGAGGAAGGGATATAAGTTCATAGTAAAGGCATCACCAGGCCCACATAATATAGAAGAGAGTGTTCCATTACTGGTTGTCATAAGAGATATGCTTCACCTTGCAGACACAGCAAAAGAAGCAAAGAAGATTATTCATGGAGGAAAGGTGCTTGTTGATGGAAAAGTCGTGAAAAACCCATCTCATCCCATAGGATTTATGGATGTTTTGTCCATACCATCCATAAACAAGTTTTATAGGGTGCTCTATGATAGAAAGGGAAGGATAAAGTTGTATGAGATAGAGCCTTCAAACTCAACCTTCAAACTCAGTAAAATAAAAGATAAAACTGCGGTGAAGGGTGGGAAGATACAGCTTAATCTACATGATGGCAAGAACATACTTGCAGATAATAAGTACAAGGTAGGGGACGTTGTAAAACTGGAGATACCACAGATGAAGATTACTGACCATTTCCCACTACAAAAAGGAAGCATTGCCTATGTCACCGGGGGAAAGCACGCTGGTGAAATAGCAACCATTGAGGAGATTGTTCCAGGCACTGCAACAAGAAAGCCATTAGTCATATTGAAATCTCCTGAAAAGCAATTTGAAACAAGAAAGGATTACGTGTTTGTTATAGGCACAAAGGAGCCTGTGATTAAGTTTGATTAAGGGTGATAGTGTGATAAGCATAGATAAGGTAACAGTGAACATTGGTGTTGGAGCATCTGGTGAGCCACTGGAGAAGGCAGAAAAGTTACTGGAAAAACTATGCAATCAGAAGCCGATAAGGACACTCAGTAAGAGCAGAATTCCATCATGGGGCATAAGAAAGAAACAGCCCATTGGTGTAAAGGTTACACTGAGAGGAAAGAAGGCGCTTGAATTCTTAAATAAAGCAATTGAGGCAAAGGACAGAACCCTAAAGAGAAGCCAATTTGATGAGAATGGAAACTTCGCTTTTGGTATTTCAGAATATATTGACCTTCCTGGAGTAAAGTACGACCCAGAGATCGGTATATTTGGATTTGATGTATGTGTAAGCCTGAAAAAGAGGGGGTATAGGATAAAACGTAGAAAGAGGGAGAAGAAAAAGATTCCTTCTAATCACAAGATAACAAAAGAAGAAGCAATTGAATGGGTTGAGAAAAACCTTAACATAAAGGTGAGATGATGGCAAAAGGGAAAAGAAAAAAGGAGAGAAAAGGAGAAGGCAGAAGGAAATGTAGGATATGTGGATCAAGTGAAGGCCTAATACGAAAGTATGGGCTGAGTATATGTAGAAGGTGTTTCAGAGAAGTCGCAGAAGAGATAGGATTTAGAAAATATTGAGGTGATTAATGTGCTAATGGACCCAATTGCAGATGCTCTGTCCGCAATAAAAAATGCGGAAAACGTAGGAAAGAGCGAATGTATAGTAAAACCAGCATCTAAACTGCTAGGTAACATATTAAAGGTTATGCAAAAAGAGGGATACATCGGAGAATTTGAATTCATTGATGATGGAAAAAGTGGCAAGTACAGGGTAAAACTTATAGGAAAGATAAACAACTGTGGTGCAATAAAACCAAGGTTTGCTGTGAAGAAGGATGAGTATGAAAAGTATGAGAAGAGATATCTTCCTGCTCAAAATGTTGGTTTTCTTGTGATATCAACTCCCTTTGGAGTTATGACACAAAAAGAGGCAATAAAAAGAGGAACCGGAGGGAGAGCAATAGCATTTGTATATTGAGGGATGGATATGGTCTTGGCTGCTGAGATAACAAAAGAGATTGAAATTCCAGACGGAGTAAATATTACTATTGAGGATAGTAAGATCACAGTTAGTGGGCCGAAGGGAACACTAACAAAAACGTTCAAACTTGGGAAAGCTTCTATTACAGTTGATGGAAAGAAGGCTATCATCTCAGCAAAGTTTCCAAGAAGAAAAGATAAAGCGATGGTTGGAACGATTGCTGCCCACATAAAAAACATGATAAAAGGAGTAACAGAAGGATTTGAGTATAAATTGAAGGTACATTATACACACTTCCCTGTTACTGTAAGTGTAGAAGGAGA
The DNA here is from genome assembly GCA_021162685.1 of Candidatus Iainarchaeum sp. Lineage (GTDB taxonomy): Archaea > B1Sed10-29 > B1Sed10-29 > WALL01 > WALL01 > JAGGYF01. The sequence goes on from JAGGYF010000028.1 coordinate 13,815, forward strand.
CAAGGTGCTAATCAAAAATTTCTTGGGAGAAAAGCATCCACGCATTGCAAAGATTGTTGGGAATGCAAAAGTAGATGTAAAAGGACAAGACATAACAATCACTGGCATAGACATAGAAGAGGTAAGTCAAACTGCAGCTAACCTTGTACTAAAAACAAATGTTGGTAGGAGAGACATCAGAGTATTCAAGGATGGTATCTTTTTGGTATCCAAAGGGTGATATTGATGGAAAAGAAAAAACCCAGTTTCAAACGGCAATATTCATCGTATAAGAAGAGGGGGAAGGTACAGACTAGTTGGAGGAAACCACGTGGAATAGATAGCAAGCAGAGGAAACACAAAAAAGCCAAAGGGGCTCACCCGAGAGTGGGATATGGAAGCCCAAGAGTCACAAGAGGAATGCACCCAAAAGGAAAACACGAGGTACTTGTGAGAAATATGAAGGATGTTGAATCCCTAAATAAAGATGTTTTGGTTAGGATCTCTGCCACAGTAGGTGAGAAGAAGAGGAAAGAGATCATAGCAATATGTGAAAAGAAAGGTATAGAGGTAATCAACAGGTGATGATATGGAACTTAACCAAGTGAAACAGGTCGCTGCAAAGGTGTACAAAGTTGGAAAGGATAGGGTGAAAATCATAGATGAGACAAGGGCAAGAGAAGCAATCACACGTGATGACATACGACAACTTGTTAAGGAAAAGGCAATCATAATAAAAAGCAAGAGGGGAACCAGCAGAGGAAGGGCAAGAGTGCTGAAAGCACAGAAGAAGAGGGGAAGAAGAAAAGGCCCTGGTATGAGAAAGGGAAAGAAAACAGCAAGAGAGAGCAGGAAGAAGAAATGGATAAAAAAGGTAAGAGCACAGAGGAAGAAGTTGAAAGAGATAAGACCTGATGATTACAGAAGCAAATACAGGATGGTCAAAGCAGGGTTCTTCAAGAGCGTTAAACATCTTCTATCAGCAATAAAGAAGGAGTAGGTGACTTGGATGACTGAAAAAACTACCCATAGGATGCCACTCAAAAGGAGGAGGCTAGGAAAGACTGATTACAGGAAGAGGTTGGCTTTACTTAAATCTGGGAAGCATAGGTTAGTTGTTAGAGTTAAACCTAGGCAGATTATTGCTCAGATTATAGAATATAACCCAGAAGGAGATAGGGTAGTTATAAGTGCCACATCACTTGAATTGAAGAAGATGGGTTGGAAACACCATGGGGGGAATGTATGCGCTGCATACCTCACTGGATTGTTATGTGGCAAAAGAGCAAAAGAGAAGGGCATCACTGAGGCAGTACTTGACATTGGACTGCACACGCCAGTACACGGCTCAAATGTGTTTGCTACATTAAAGGGTGCAATTGATGCTGGAATGAACATACCTCACTCAGAGGATTGCTTCCCATCAGATGAGAGGATAACAGGAAAAACAATTGAGGAATACAGAAAGAACAACATATCAAAAGATGTTGAGGAGATGAAGAAGAAGATAATGGGTGGTAGGTGATAGGATGGAAAAAAAGGAAGAAGAAAAGGGTATTGAATGGGTGCCAAAAACAAGGACAGGAAGGATGGTACTTAATGGAGAGATTACAACACTTGAACAGATATACAGTAGAAATCTCCCCCTCCTTGAACCAGAAATTGTTGATATGCTCGTTCCAGACCTGAAGGAAGAAGTACTTGACATAAAAACTGTACAAAGAACAACAGACTCTGGAAGGAAGATGAGATTCTTGGCAACAGTCGTTGTTGGTAATAAGGATGGTTATGTTGGAGTAGGCATAGGCAAAGGAGCAAATGTTAGGCCTGCAATAGAAAGGGCAACGAGAAATGCCAAACTCAATATCATTCACATACAAAGAGGATGTGGCTCATGGGAGTGTGGCTGTGGAACACCTCACTCTGTGCCATATAAAGTTGAAGGAAAATCTGGATCTGTAAGAGTTATACTCATCCCTGCACCAAAGGGAACAGGAATTGTTGCTGGAAAGAAAGCAAAAAAGGTTTTAGAACTTGCTGGGATAAAGGATGTTTGGAGTAAAACATTTGGAGATCCAAGAACCACATTCAATTTCGCAATGGCAACATTGGATGCGCTCAGAAATATAAGAAGGATGAAGATTGAAAAGCCGACAGAGGTGACAGAACATGAAGCGAGTAGCAGTAATTAAGGTCAGGAGCAACATTGGTGTGCCGAAAGCAGTAAGGGACACTATGAAAATGCTTAATCTGACAAGGGTTAATCATTGCGTTGTCATTGATGATAGAAAAAGTTATAAGAACATGCTACAGAAAGCAAAAGATTATATCACATGGGGAGAGATAACAGAGGACACCTTCTATAAAATGCTTGAGAAGAGGGGGAGAGCAAAAGGAAACAAGCGTATAGATGACAAATACATAAAAGAACACTCAAAATTCAAAACAATGAAAGAATTTGTCAAAGCATTCATGAACTTTGAAGCAGAGATTAATGATGTTGATGGACTAAAAAAGGTGTTTAGATTATCCCCACCAAGAGGAGGATATAAATCAATAAAAAAGAGCTTTGCAAACAGAGGTGCATTGGGATATCGGGGAAGCAAGATAAATGAGCTCATTGAGAAGATGATATGAGGTGGTCTGATGCCAAGAAAAAAGAGGAAGATAAACAAACACAGAGGAACTAGGACGTGTGGGAGAGGTAAAAAAGGGTCTAGGAGAAAAAGTAGTGGGAAAGGTATGGCTGGTGCACACAAGCACAAATGGACATGGATAATAAAAAATAAACCAGACCACTTCGGAAGCGAGAGCATGAAACCAATAAAGAAGAAAATGAAGGCAATAAACATAGATTATATAAATGAGTTAGCACTAACTAGAAAAATGAAGGAGATTGATGTTGCCTCTATTGGATATGAAAAGGTACTTGGCAGGGGGAAATTATCAACTCCAATAAAGGTTGTGGCAAAGGCGTTTACAGCTGCCGCAAAAGAGAAGATTGAAAAAGCTGGTGGAGAAGCAATAATAAAGGGATCCTGATGGCACTTGAATTCCTGGACCCAATAATAAAGATGCTTCCAGAGGTGAAGAAGCCAATACAAATGCCTAGTTTTAAGACTAGGATGATGTGGGTTGCCGCAGCACTTATCATATTCTTTGTTCTTGGTCAAATCTCCCCAATTGGACTGCTCAGCCCATCAAGATTGGAAAAGATAAAAATGCAGAATCCTGTACTCTATGAACAATTGGCACAACAGAGGCAGGACGTGCTAAACAGAGTAAGCTATCTGGAAAGTGTACAGACAATACTTGCATCAAAGATTGGATCAATAGCAACACTAGGTATTGGACCAATTGTTATGGCATCCATTATACTACAACTGCTTGTTGGTGCAGAACTATTAAAGATAGATAAGCAAAGGTACCAAGGAGTACAGAAACTCTTTGCTATTCTGTTCTGTTTCTTTGAAGCAGCCATATATGTATATAGTGGTTTTCTACCTGTTGAACCGTCTGGTATAACCCTCCTCCCATTGCCTCTTCTAGCACAATTCTTTGAGTTGAACAAACTACTCGTTCTTATACAGATAGCATTTGGCTCCATCCTTCTTCTGTACCTGGATGAGGTTGTATCAAAATGGGGATTTGGTTCAGGTATAGGGTTGTTCATTGTTGCTGGTGTATCCCAGGGGATTATGTACAGAAGCCTCAATCCAAACACAGGATTGATCCCAACATTCATTAATCAGATAATGGAGGCTGGAACATTAAATTTTGACCTTTTGGCTCCTCTGCTCTTTACAATCATTGTATTCCTCGTTGTTGTGTTCTTTGAGGCGATGAGAATAGAGATCCCACTCACACTTGGCAGAATAAGGGGCGTTGGTGGCAGATATCCGCTAAAATTCCTATACGTCTCAAACCTTCCTGTCATCCTTGCTGCTGCACTATTTGCCAATGTTGTGTTATTTGCCAGTGTGTTTAATAACCTTGGTTACCCCATTCTGGGAACATTCGGAGAAAACGGAATGCCACTACCAAAGTTTTCCATAAGTACTGACCCACATAACATATCTATACCAATAGCATGGATGGTTAGGGCGCCATATGGTATTCTTGGAAGTGGTAGTGCAATACAGCAATACATCTTGGACCCTGCTGTAAGAGTACTTGGGTTGATCCCACTTGAACTAATACATCTTGTAGTGTATGCAATACTGCTCATGGGCACTTGTGTTATTTTTGGAAAGTTCTGGGTTGAAACAACAGGCATGGACGCCTCCGCAGTTGCTGAACAACTACAAAGCGTTGGATTTAGTGTTCCTGGATTCCGAAGAGATAAAAGGGTAATTGAACGTGTATTAGAGCGATATATACCTATGATAACTATTTTGGGTTCGCTTGCAGTTGGAGCGTTGGCTGCTGGTGCAGATGTTACTGGCGCACTTGGTACAGGTACTGGAATCCTTTTGAGCGTCGGTATATTGTATAGATTGTATGAACAATTAGCAAGCTCCCAACTTATGGAGATGTACCCAGGATTAAAAGGGTTCTTTGGTGGATAATTATGATGGAAATACTCGGTATAAAACTTGTGTATCCAACTGCAACAGCCATAGTCATATGTACTGCTTGTGGTATCTCTATCTTCTCAGCACTCATGCACAGGAAGATGGTGGACAGAAAGAGGATGGATGAGATAAGGAAGAGGATAGAAACCCACCAGAAAGAGTATCTTGAAGCACAAAAAGCAGGTGACAAAAAGAAGATGAGTAAATTAGAGCAGGAGCAAGCAGAGATACTTGGACTTGTCAAGCAGAATATGATGAACTCTATGAAACCAACATTGTTCACAATGCCACTCGTCCTTCTCGTTATATGGTATCTTGGTGCACAGTATGGCGCGATGGGTCCCCTCATTGACCTTCCTTTTGGAATACCTTTCCTAACAAAGAGTGTAGCTGAAACAGGCATTATAAATGGTGTGGATTGGTTTGGATTATATCTTGTTTCAGCAATAACAACTGGGTTGCTCATTGAGCTTGTATTAAGGCGTATCATGAAAAGGTGATTCTATGAAATGCGCGATATGTGGTGCAAAACTGCATGGAGTATCAAATAAGGGCTCAAAAACACAGAAAAGACCAACAAGGATATTTGCAGGTGTTTTATGCCACAGATGCGTAAGGGAGTTAGTTACAATAAAAACAAGGATTAAAAATAACACGATAAAGGAAGAAGATGTTGACCCGCGTTTTATCCCTTATCTAAAACAGATGAAGTAATATGATCATTGTTATTGCCTCCCAGCACGGTGCAGGAAAAACCACATTGATGAACTTGTTGTCAAAACGATTTCCACAACTGAGAGTATTGGAGATGGGAAAGAAATTTAGAGAACTTGCGATGAAGAGAGGTATGAGCATAGAGGATTTCTCAAAGTATCTGAGTGAGCATCCAGAGGAAAGCGAAAAAATAGACAGAGAGATGGATAGGTGGCAAAAAGAACAAATAGAAGAAGGGGACATAATGATAAATAGCAACCTGGGAGCAATGGTTGCAAACAATGCAGACATTAAAGTGTTGCTTGTCTGCCCATTGGACGTGAGAGCGAAAAGGGTCTTTGAGAAGCAGAGAGAAGGGGACAGAAAAGCAACATCAATTGAGCAAGTGAAACAAAACCTATTAGAAAGGGACAGAAGCGACAGGGAAAGATATCTAAGATTGTATAACTTTGATATGTTTGATAAAAAACATTACGATATCATACTAAATACTGCTGAAATGACTCCTGAAGAAGAGGTTGAAACTATCATAAAAGAGCTGAAGAGGAGGTCATTGATATGATGTTTGATATAGGAAGGGTTTGCGTAAAGAAGACAGGTAGGGAAGCAGGAAAAAAATGTGTAGTTGTGGATGTAATTGACCAGAACTTTGTTTTGATTGATGGAGAAGTAAAGAGAAGAAGATGTAATATATTGCACCTTGAACCAACCACGCAGAAACTAGATATAAAGAAGGGCGCATCAACAGAAGAAGTGAAGGCAGCCCTTAAATAATTATGATTGAATTTAGAAAAGAAACACCGATCAAACACGATTTTGATAGGATTAAGTGTAGTTTTGTTGCTATTGATAAACCTGCTGGGCCATCATCGCATGAAGTAACTGCATGGGTTAAGAAGATTCTAGATGTAAAGAAAGCAGGGCATGCTGGTACGTTAGACCCAAACGTTACAGGAGTTTTACCCATAGCAATTGGAAAGGCGACAAAACTTTTGCAGGCATTGGCAAAATGCGATAAGGAATATGTATGCATAGCTAAGTTTGATAGGCAACCAGATAACATTGAGCAGTATTTTAAAGAATTTACTGGAAAATTTTATCAAACACCTCCAAAGGAGAGTGCTGTAAAAAAACGCATGAGAGTGAGAAGAATATACGAACTCAGGATATTGGAAAAGGAAGACACAAGGGTTCTTTTCTATGTAAAATGCCAGCATGGAACATACATAAGAACATTATGTTCGGATATAGGAGAGGTCATGGGAAATCCATGCAAAATGGAAGAACTCAGGAGAATAAGGGCTGGGCCATTTGATGAAAAGGATTGCTGTACGTTGCACGAATTAAAGGATTTTGGTCCAGAGAGATGTCTGTTACCTCCTGAGAAAGGTGTTTCCCACCTAAAGAGGATGATTGTATCAAATAATGCTGTGTCCGCAGTGTGCCATGGAGCAAACCTTGCAAAGGCGGGTGTTGTTGCTATTGATGAGAACATTGAAAAAGGAGAGATGATAGCACTAATGACTGTAAGTAATGAATTGATTGGATTAGGAAAAGCACTGAAGTCAACCAATGAGATCGTAGAATCAAAAAAGGGCTTTGTTTGCTCACCTATATCCATAATCATGCCAAAAGATATATACCCAAAGAAGTGGAAGCATGGCTGAGCACTATTTTACTGAGGAACCTACAAGTAAATTAAGAAAGAAAACGATCATCATAGAAGTAAATGGAAAAATGTTGGAACTAGAAACTGCGTCTGGTGTTTTTTCATTCGGAAAGCCAGATACTGGTACACTGACATTAATAAGGTACATGGAACTCCCAAAACATGGAAAGATTTTGGACATAGGATGTGGCTACGGAATCATAGGGATTGTTGCTGCACTTGAAACAGATTGTGATGTTACAATGAGCGATGTAAACAAAAGGGCATTGATGCTTGCAAAGAAAAACGCAAAAATGAATGGAGTTAATGTTAGAATTGTCCATAGTAATCTATTTGAAAACATTAACGAGATGTTTGAGTGTATACTATCAAACCCTCCAATATCTGCTGGAAAGGATATTGTTTTCAAACTGATAGAACAATCATTTGAACATCTGAACAAGGATGGAACATTACAGATTGTAGCAAGATCGAAAAAAGGAGGGAGAAGTATAAAACAGAAGATGGAAGAGGTATTTGGAAACGTAGAAACTATAGGGAGGCAATCTGGTTTCCATGTGTATAAATCTATAAAGTATTAATAGAGCAAAACACAAAAGGTATGAGGTTTCGGGATACACCTGCTACTACCATAGAAATCATTGAAGCTGGGGTCGCATAGGCCCAAATTACATATGGGCGTTCGTAGTGGGATACAAGATCCCACTATTAGAAAACCATAAGCTGGGGTCGCATAGCCTGGTAGTGCGCAGGCCTGGAGAGCCTGTTTCCTTCGGGATGCGTGGGTTCAAATCCCACCCCCAGCGCTCTACTACTGGAGCTAATAGCGCCAAGAGAACCAAAAGCAATATAAACAATTATTGTATAAACTTATAACGTATAATTTTATAAGGTGATTGAATGGCAACTGCTCAGCAAGTACTGCATTATCCAAGGCTTGACACCGTGCTCATGATAGAAGATGCAATAAAGAAGGCAGGGGAGTATCCAACGAAAACACAACTGTGGAGAAGCCTTCCGAGGCAGGTGATGTACCGCACCTTCAACCTAGTTCTTGATTACTTGGAAAGTTCTGGGAAGATTTTGATTGACACAGATGGGAGGATTGTCTGGGTGTTTGCCGACAACCCAAAGCTCAGGAAACTTATCAAGGAAAGTGTGAAGGTGCGCTGATGTACAGCGTGAAGCTGAGCCCAGAATTCAACAAAGAGTTTGCGAAGCTGCAGCAAAGAGCAGAGAAAGGTGGCGGAGAGGCCACTTATCTCATGAAAATAGTCAACAAAGGAATCTCAAGGATTGCCACGAAACTCACTGTAGGAAAGAAAGTTCCCAAAAAGCTCTGGCCAAAAGGATACATCAAAAAGTATGGCATAACTAACCTCTGGAAACTGGACTTGGACAAGCACTGGCGGATGCTTTACACGATAACCGGAGACCAGGCAGAACTCATTGGAATCGTTCTGGATGTTATGGACCACAAGAAGTACGATAGGAAATTTGGGTACAAGACCAGCTAACTCTTGGCACCGCTATACGGCATAGCGTAGCACCTGGCAATTTTCCCATAAAATTGCGTGCCCCAGCGCTCTTTAAAGAACGTAATTCAATATAAATTGTTACAAATTATGATTGGTGGTGGAATGACCCAGGTTGTCGTAACACTAAACAAGGAACTAGATAAAGTAGTGGGCATAATTAAAAGCATGTACGGTTTCTCATCCAAGAACAAAGCAATACAATTCATAATCAGGAGGGAAGCTGAGGAGCTTCTTGAGAAAGAACTAAGACCTGAGTTCGTGCAGAGGATATTGAGGTTGGAGAGAACTGGTAGGTTTAAGAAGTATGCTTCTTTAGATGAATTAAGGGATGAGGTAGAGTATGCATAAGCTTAGTTAAATTCTACGACTTTGACCACCATGATAAGGTGTATAAGAAGTAAATGCTCAATTTGTATCACTACTAGGGACGGTCCACAGCGCTCTACTGTTGGATTTTTCAAATATAATTGCAATGCAACTGTTTCCCAAATATATTTAAATACTATTACATAGGAAAAAACTGTTGGTGAGAAGAATGAAAAAAGCCTTAGCAATCCTCTTGTTGGTTTGTGCTGCAGCAGCACTTCCAGACCTAGCAATAGAACGTTTTTCTCATGAGCTAGGTGAAGATTTTACAGTAAGCTTTACTGCTGTAATTACAAACAAAGGGACTAACTCAACAGAATCCTGTATAATGGCTTTTTCCCAGGATGAAGAATGGGCAAATAATAAAATAATAACTATTGGCGCTCTTGAACCAGGCCAGTCCCAAAAAATCAACTGGCAATGGGAGTACTATGAGCCAGGTGAAAAAAAGCCAGGCATTTTTGTTGACGCATTTAATCCTGAATGCCAATGCTATCAAGGACCTGGTCATGCTGGAAGCATTGAAGAAGAAAACGAGGAAAACAATGTCGCTTATCTGAGTTTTGAACTTGAAGCAGAGAATAAGCCGCCAGTAGCGATACTTGCTGTTCCAGTAAGTGTTTGCTTAGAAGGAGGAGAATGCACTCCTCCTTGCTCAGTTGGCAAGCCATGCAGGTTTGATTGCTCGCAAAGCTACGACCCTGACGGCTTTATTAGCTGTTGGAGCATTGAATTCGGTGATGGAACAGCCCAAGCGTCAGAATGCGCAGCAGAAAAAGAAAACAAGCCTGGCGTGATCGAGCACAGCTACACTAAACCAGGAATCTACGAAGTCAAACTTACTGTCACTGATAACAAGGGAGCTAGTGGTTCAGCTACCGCAGGAATACAGGTCGGTGAAGTCACCAACCAGCCACCAGTAGCAAAAATAAGGCAAGTGGGCGACTGCTATGCTTCCCAAAACTGTAATTTTGACGGGTCAAACTCTTATGATGCTGATGGGAAAATAGTGAAGTTTACTGTTGACTTTGGTGATGGTGAAACCATTTCCTCAGAAGGCAGTCCAGCAGGGTTCGGGCATTCTTATTCAAGGCCCGGCACTTACGGAGTAACCCTCACCGTATTTGATGACAAAGGAGAAAAAGGATACGATAAAATTCTTGTCGAAGTTGAAGAATCCCCACTAGAAGAAGGCGTAGTGGAACTAGCAAAATGCCTTGGAGAAAAAAGTGTCCTTTACACGAATGATGTCTGTCCATACTGCATAAAACAAAAAAGGCTTTTTGGAAACGCTTACCAGTACTTAACTGTCATGGACTGCGGCATTGACCTCTCCTTATGCAAAGAAGTGAAAGGTGTACCGACTTGGGAGATAAATGGAGTTAAATACACTGGTTACAAGTCCCTTGAAGAATTAAAGCAATTGAGTGGGTGTGGGGTTCCTGTTGAGGGATTGTATGCAAAAATCGGGGAGGAGTTTACCCTCTCAATAAACCAGCCAGTAAAAATAGTAGACTATATTGACTCCCATGCAAATCCATTGAAAATCACGCTACTAAGCATCAACCCGATCTGCCACCCTAAAGAACCGTGTCCCACTGTTATTCCTTATGCCCAAGTAAAAGCAGAGTTTAGTGGAGAAACCGAAGTGCGAAAGATTACTACTGGAAGTGAAATAAATTTATTTGGGGTTGTATTGCGCACCATTAGCGTTGACAACATAGCACCGGGGTCAGTAACGCTTGTTGTCAAAAAGCCAGGAGTTATGTACTGCGAGCCAAACGTGGAATACCATTTTACCAACAAGTGCAAGTGTCCAGAAGGAACAAACTTGGTGTGGTTAAGCCGCTCTGTTTTTGTCTGCAAGAAAGAAGAGATTGTCCATGCGCGGCTGGGTCAAGCCTTTGAACTAAAGCCCAAGCAAATAGCGAAACTAATGGATTATAGAGTCTTGACAATGCGTTTGGACAGCATTGTTTCTTCAGAAAACAAGAAAGCGGCTATTATCACTGTATGGCCAACATATGAGAGAGTCACCTTGGTGAAAGAGGAACCAATAACAGAAAAAGCAACAATGAGGCCTGTGACAGCCACCGCAGGCAAGGTAGTGACAGGTGTAAAAGTAGTACCAAGTATTACCAAGCCTGTTGAATCCCCACCAATTGTTCCCAGGCAATACCAAGTTTTAGAAGGAGAGTCAGTTAACGTGTTTGGAGTTAGGATGATGGTTAAAGAATTAACTGAAAGGTCTGCAGTATTTGTGATAACAAAGCAGACACCTTGGACTTCATGCGACCAAGCATGCAAGCAGAAGGGTTATGCAGGAGGACACTGCTCGTCAGCATGTACAGGAGTTAGCATCGGAGAGGAGTTCTGTCCACAGCCAGTATTTGAAGCCAAAGAAGAGACACCCCCTCTTCCTCCAGTGCTGAGTTGCTGCTGCCAGCCAGAAGAAGAAACAATAAAAATTGTTATTCACAAGGGGTGGAACTTGTTCTCGATGCCTGGTGAAATAAGACCTGTATCAGAAAAGTGTGACAGCAGGAATTGGAGGGTTTTTGAGTATAACAGGGAAACAAGAAAATTTGAGGCAGTCAAATGGCCTGAGATTGGCAAGGCTTATTGGCTTTATGCTGACAAGCCCTGCACTGCAGAAGTGAGAATATCAAAACCTGTTTTGCTGGAAGAACTTGAGGGTATTTTGCCTGGTTGGAACCTCGTGCCAGTAGTTCCTGATATGATTGGAAAATCCCTTGAAGAATTAAGTGATTGTACTGGGCTGAAGGTTTACACATACGATACCAGCAGCAGGAAGTGGATAAAAGTGGATAAAATAACAGAAGAATTCTATGGAAGGGGTCTGGCAGTAAAATCAGAGCTCAAATGCTCTTTTAACACACTGCCTTCCATTCCCCCTTTCCCAGAGGAGTGATTGAAAATGAAGTTAATTGTCTTGCTTTTGGTTTGCGCACTTTTGCTTACACTAGGGTGCGTGGAAGTGACAGAAGAAACACCATTAAATGAAACCAATGTAAGTGTTGAGGAAACAACTGGAATCCCTACGCCAACTCCAGAAATGTGGAATGAGACAGCAGAGCCACCAGAGTTGCCGTTTTAGAGATTTCTTGACCCCACTTGCGGTGTTTCTTCAACTCATAGTCAGGCTCATAAAACAAGCAAAATCAGACTTATTGCCCCTAGTATTACTGCAAACAACTTTGTCGTAGTCAAACTCTCGTGAAAGAACAATATACCTCCCACAACAGCAATGATAAACGAGAGGCTTCTTATTGTGGAGACAAGTGATACTGGCCCGATATGTATCCCATATAGAAATGAAAAATATGCTATCCCCGCAACAACTCCTATCAGTATTATGAGAGGCAGTTCGTTTTTTACACCCATAATATCTGTCTTTCCGAGTATGAGTGAAAGAGCAAGAACTGTTAGAAACATAAATAATGTTATCCACGTTACGACGATGAATCTATCCCCTTTGGCAACTTGTATAATAATGTTAGGATACCATAGAGAATCATAGCAGAAACTGCGGGGATTAACCAGTTCATCACAACACCCCCATAAGCAATGCAATTCCTAAACCAAGTATAATTATCCCTGCTACAAGGTGCAAGTGCCTAAGCTTTCCTTTCCTCCACTTCTCAACACGCTCTGGTGACAATCCTTTGTAAACCATAAATGTTATGAAAAGCATTGGGAGAATGAATATGGCATTATACAAAAGAAGCAACATAATTGCCAATGCCTGTGTTGCTCTTCTCGCTAATAATCCCAAAACAACAATATATGGACCACTTGTACAAGGCAACAAAAACAAACTGACAATGAACCCAATAAAGAATGCACCTGGAGCACTTGTAACTGATTTTATTATGCGTTTTAGTGTTGGCCTCCATGACTGTGGGACTTCCATAACAAAGCCGCCACCACCATATCTCAGATAATCTTTAATGTTTAGTAAACCAACAACAACTGCAAGTGCACCTACTATATAGTAAATGGTTCGCGTTGCACCTGCCCATTGTATTGCAGAAAATAATCCTAAACCCATCAGAAAGTAAGAGATAAATATTGCTAATGAAAAAGCAATTCCTGCTTTTAACACCCTGAACCTATCACCAGCCACAAGGATTGTTGTAAGTAGGATAATAAGGACTGCAAATGCACACGGATTTATGGCATCAACAGCAGAACCAGCAATAACTGCTGAAACCAGTGAAAGAAGATTAACGCCCTCAACAGGCGATACCTCTTTTGTTGTAACGAATGTTGCATTTTCTATCTTTTCTCCAGGAGATGGACAGCCATATGTGATACACTCTTTAATTGTATTTTCTATGGCTTTTGGTGTTGGTTCACCAAAGATACCACGTGGATCCCATCCAACAATGACTTTGTTACCTATAAATAACGTAGGCACTCCTTGTATTGTTGTGTTGTATGCTTCTGCAGTCCTTTTAAACAATGCCCGGTTTGTTGTGTTTCTGTATATCTCAAATCGCTCAGCATGGAACTCGGGGTATTTTGCCTCCATCTGCTCCAAAAAGGGCTCTTCTTTTGCACAATGCGGGCATCCTTGGCCCCAGAAGAAATATGCTGTTACATTATATGCAAAAACAGACGAAATGAGCAATAAAAGGAGGAATTTTCCCTTCATAGTATCACTCCTTTTATTAATCAACCGAAATATTTATATATAATTTTGAATATAAATTCATTACTGTATTGAATATATATTCAAAAGGAGGTGAATATATGCCATATGGAGATGGAACAGGACCTTTAGGATTAGGACCAATGACTGGAAGAGGTCTTGGATACTGCGCTGGATATAATGCTCCAGGTTTTGTTTTTGGCCCAGGTTGGGGCAGAGGAAGAGGCTGGCGCAGAGGATGGGGCAGAGGATTTGGATGGAGGTTTTGGGGTGCACCATATTGGAGAGCACCATATCCACAACAATACTGGAAACCAACAAAGGAGGAAGAAAAGACCATATTACAAGAAGAACTAAAAGCTTTAGAAGAAGAAATGAAGGCAATTGAAGAGGAAAGAAAAGCCATCCAGAAAAAACTTGCAGAGCTGAAGTAGATGCCAAGACCAAGAAAACCCAGGTTGGTTGCAGGCGTCCCATCTATAACATATTTCAAACCTGCTGGCGTGCCTTTGCGTGGGGTTGATGAGGTAGTGTTAACAGTTGAGGAATATGAGGCTATAAAACTAAAAGACCTCGAAGGAAAGACACAGGAAGAAGCAGCAAAAGAGATGGATGTATCGCAACCAACATTCTTTAGAATATTAGAAAGCGCAAGGAAAAAGATTAGCGATGCAATTGTTAATGGAAAGGTAATACGTATAGAAGGAGGTAGTTATATGGTAGGAAGAGGAAGAATGGGAGGGAGCGCACTTGGACCAGGAGGTTACTGTGTATGCCCAAAGTGTGGATATAAGGTTCCACATCAGAGGGGTGTTCCGTGCTATAGTATGACATGTCCAAAGTGTGGAACACAGATGACAAGGTGAAAAGATGAAAGTCATCAGGAACCCGAATTGGATAGAAGGAAAGGGCGAGATGAAATACAAGAAGAGGATTTTGATGGAGAATGTCCCACCTTCAGTTAATTTAATAGAGGATGTTGTGATACCACCAGGTGGGAAGATCCCCTCACATGCACACAAGGCAACAACCGAGTTGTTTTATATAACAAGTGGGAAGGCAAGGATGAAAGTCCAGAATAAAGAGTTTGAGGTTAACCCAAAAGATATGGTTTTAGTTGAGGTTGGGGAGAGTCATAGCTTTATCAATAATTCAGATGAAGATTTTGAAATGATAGTGCTTAAAATAAATTTCAGAAAAGATGACGCAATTTTATATGAGGTGAAAAAATGAGAATAGCAGTAGCTTCGTCAGGACCAGGGCTTAATGCAGAAGCAAGCCCAATGTTTGGGAGATGTCCCTTTTTTGTAATTGTCAACATTGAGGAAAACAATATAAAGGAAGTTAAAAGCATTCCAAATACTGCAACAGCATATCGTGGCGGAGCAGGTATATCGGCAGCAGAACTTGTGGGCAATGAGAACGTTGATGCAGTAATAGCTGGTGCAATAGGACCAAGGGCGTTTGATGTGCTTAAACAGCTTGGGATAAAGCAATACATTGGCGTGCCAGGAACCGTAGAAAAAAACATTGACCTACTACTTAAAGGAGAGCTTAAAATGGTCGGCAGTCCAACAGGACCAATGAGGATGCCTCCTGGAAGAAGGGGCAGGAGAGGAGGTCAATAAAATGCCAGAAGGAGTACCACGAACTGATGAAGAAAGAAGGGAAAGGCACAAGGAGAAATATGGAACAGAGGAAATCCCAGAAGAACGAAAAGGAAAGGCATCAAAAGCACTTGAGCAGAAGAAGAATCTGATTTTGGCTATAAAGGTAGTGCTGGTGCTTGCAATTCTTTACTTTCTCTGGATAATTGTCAAGAGGGGTTGGGTTACTTGAACAAGCTGAAACAAGGAGAGAGGGCAGCAGCAAAAGTGAGTGTGGGAACCCTAATCTTATCGCTAACAAAGGGAATTGTTGGATACATCACAGGAAGCACTGCTCTGGTAACAGATGCATTTCATTCCTTAGCAGACCTTATTGCTGCTGCGTCCTCCTGGTTTGGCCTAAAGATCTCACAGAGAAAACCAGATGAAATATTCCCTTACGGATATTACAAAGCAGAAAATCTCGCTGGTCTGGTAGTTGCGTTGGTGATACTATACGCTGCTGCAACCCTACTTTTTGAAGGATTTTCCCGTATTGGTAAACCTGCAACAATACATGAACCAATGCTCGCAATTGCAACGTCTATTGTATCCATTGGAATCGCATTTCTTTTCTATAAATATCTTAAGGCAGTAGGAGAGAAGATCAATTCGCCATCGTTAAAAGCAAATGCTAATGATAAACTTGTAGATATGGCATCTTCTTCGTTGGTGTTTATTGCCCTTGTGGCATCTTACCTAAACATACCTTACATTGAAGGAATCGTGACAGTATTGATCTCGTTTTTAGTGATGAAAATTGGCCTAGAAACCGCAAAAGATTCTGTTCTGGCACTTATGGATGTCAGTCCGAGCAAGGATATTGAAAAAAGGCTGGAATCTGTTTTATTATCTGTAAAAGGTGTAAGAAAAATAAAAAATCTCAAGCTTAGGAAAGCTGGGCCATTTGTATTTGGTGATGTTGAAATAGAAGTAAAAGGAAGTATTGATGTAAAAAGGGCACACAGTATAACAGAGGAGATACAAAAGAGTGTGAAGAGGAACATAAAAGAGATAGAGTTCATTACAGTACATGTTGAGCCACATAAACCAAGAAGGCAAAAGGTTGTTGTTCCTGTGGAGAATGCAGATGGTATGCGTTCAAAAATAGTGAAGCATTTCGGGAGAGCCAGATACTTTGTTCTTGTTGAGCTGGATAATAACAAGGTAAAGAAACACAAGGTAGTAAAAAATCCATTTATTGGTGAAAAGATAAGGGCGGGTCTAAAAACTGCTGGATTTCTTGCTGAAAAAGGGATTGATGCTGTGATAACAAAATCAATAGGTGAGATCTCATTCCATACGCTAAGAGACCACTTTGTGGAAATCTACCACGCAAAAGGTGAGAATGTTGATGATACTATAAAGCTTTTTATTAGAGGGAAACTTAGACTACTTCGCAGACCGACAAAAGAAGCTGGCGGAATTGCATGAGGATATGTATAACAGGAGGAAAAGGTGGGACAGGTAAGTCATTGATAGCAACATCGCTCGCCTATCATCTTGGAAAAAATCACAAGGTGCTTCTTGTTGACCTAGATGTTGATTGCCCAAATGACCATCTTATACTGTCAACAAAAAGGGAGGTGTTAAAGGAGGTAAAACAGACCATTCCTGTGCTTAACGAAAACAGATGTAAAAAATGTGGGATATGCAGTAATATATGCAGGGAGAATGCCATAGTATTCATAAGAAAACGATTTCCTATCTTCCTTCTTGACCAGTGTAATGGATGTAAAGCATGTATGGTTGCATGCCCTGCAAATGCAATAGAGGAAGGAGAGCGCGCATATGGTGTAATCTATAAGGGAAAAAATGAACGGATTGACATGCTAGTAGCAGAACTCGTGCCAGGACAAAAAGAGGGCTCTCCTTTGGTACATGAAGCAATAAAACTTGTGGGTGAGAACAAAAAATACGATTTTGTTATTATGGATACTGCAGCAGGAATGCATTGTACTGTCATATCTGCACTTAGAGAATGCGACTATATACTCGCTGTAACCGAACCCACACCATTGGGCGCACATGATCTCAACCTAATCCTTGATTTAATTGATGAATTAAACATTCCTTCTGGTGTTATATTAAACAAGAGGGGCATTGGAAACGAGAAAGAGGTAAGAGAAATCACAAAAAGGCATGGAAAGAAGATTGTTGCAGATGTCCCATACAGTAAAGAGGTCATGGAAGCGTATTCCAAAGGCATCCCAGTACCGATTCGGTTTGTTGAGAAGTTGGTCTCATTTGTGGAGGAGATGAAATGAAGGGTATATATGTACTCATTATAGATATTTCAAAGGATGTAACAATCAGAGTTGGCTCGCTTGGTAATATGCTTTTCAAAAAAGGTACGTATGCATATGTTGGATCTGCCCAAAACAATGTTGAAAAGAGGATTAGAAGGCACATGAATAAGAAGAAGAAATTATTCTGGCACATTGATTATCTTCTGAAAGAACCAGGGATTAGAATAAGAAGGGTGTTATACAAAAAAGCACCAAAAACAGAGGAATGCAGAACAGCATCTGTTATCAGCAAAAGAGGGGAGGCAATTCCACAATTCGGATGCTCTGATTGTAAATGCAATAGCCATCTTTTTAAGATCACAGAGATGCCACTAAGAGGGTTTAGAGAGGTGATTACCTGAATCCTATTTACGGTCCTGTACCCTCATGGAGACTTGGAGTTTCACTTGGAGTAGACCCTGTATGCAAAATGCCAAAAATTTGCTCATTTGATTGTATCTATTGTCAGTTGGGAAGAACGGTCGTAAAAACGACAAAAAGGGAGAAATTTGTTGAAGCGGAGATTGTTCGCAGAGAGTTGAAGAAGGCATTACGTATTGTAACACCAGACGTTATAACATTCTCTGGGGTATCAGAACCAACACTTGCATCAAATATTTCAGACATCGTGAATGTAATAAAAGAGGAAACCGATATCCCTGTTGCTATTCTAACAAATGCTTCCCTTATATACAAAAAGGAGGTTATGGACGACCTCATGCATTTTGATATTGTATGTGCGAAACTTGATGCTCCAAACCAAAAGATATTTGAGCAGGTAAACAGACCATCATACGGAATAAAAATTGATGATATTATCAACGGAATAAAAGAATTTAGAAAAGGATTCACGGGGAAACTCGCACTACAAATTATGTTAGTTAACGAAAATAAACCATACGTGAAAGAAATTGCTAACATAGCAAGGGATATAAAACCTGATGAGATTCAACTTGATACTCCTCTTAGACCCTGTCCTGTACCTGCCCTTCCAGAGGAGGAGATGTATGAGGCAAAGCAATGCTTTGATGGATTGAATGTGATAATGGTGTATGATAGGAAAAAACCAGAGGCAAAAGCAATAGATAAGTATGAGACACACCTGAGGAGACCCACATGATAAAAATCACAGTAGTTTCTGGAAAGGGAGGAGTTGGAAAGAGTAGCATAGCAGCATCCATGGCACTGGTCTTGTCAAAAAACAGAGATATTGTTGCTGTTGATTGTGATGTTGATGCACCAAACCTTGGGCTGTTGCTTGGTGTAAAAAAGGAGGGCTTCTCATACAAAGAAGTAGGTACAAAAGAGAAAGCGTCTCTCATAGAAGATAGGTGTATAAGATGTAGAAAATGCGTGGATATCTGTGTGTTTTCAGCTATCTCATGGGATAACCTACCGATATTTGATAAATATCTGTGTGAGGGATGCGGAGCGTGCCAACTTGTATGTCCTGTTGATGCAATTGAACTCATAAAAGTGCAGAATGCATTTATTGGATTTACTGACACACAGTATGGGTTCCCTGTTGTTGGTGGTCAGCTAAAACCAGGAGAATCTGGGTCTGGTGATGTAGTAACATTAGTAAAGGAAAAGGCAGAGGAGATAGCTAACAAAAGAGGGATTGAGACAATGATTATAGACTCTGCAGCAGGTATTGGTTGTCCTGTGATTGCCTCAGTAACGGGTTCAGATTACGTTGTCGCTGTCACAGAACCAACACCCGCAGCATTTAGTGACCTTAAGAGGGTTTTGGAAGTTGTTGAACATTTCAACATACCATATGGGATAATTATCAATACATGGAACACCAATCCAGCGTTTACAGAAAAGATTGAGAAATTCGCTTCTGAGAACGAAATAACGTTACTTGGAAAAATCCCATATGACAAAGCCTTTATTGATGCCTTGGTTCAGCTGATGCCTGTTGTTGCTTACGATAAGAGGTTTAAAAAATTGTTTAAAAGTATTCTAGAAAAAACTCTGGCAGAGGTAGAGAAATGAAAAGGATTATTATGTTAATGGTGTTGACTATGCTTTTGGGTTGCATTCAGAAAACAGAAAAATTTGAGGGGGTTTCTGCTGCTTCTGGCAGCATAAGGATCATAACACTTTATGACAACAATCCTTACGATGAACGTTTTGAAACGGGTTTTGGCTATTCTTCATTAATTCAAGCTGGAAACAATACTATACTCTTTGACACAGGAGGAGATAGCATCACACTTTTAAGAAACATGGAAAAGGCTGGGGTAAAGCCTGAAACAATAAACATTATTGTGCTTTCCCACATACATGGTGATCATACTGGCGGTCTTCTTGGCTTACTTGAGCATACGAAAGCCCCCATTGTATACCTTCCATCATCGTTCCCTCAAGATTTTAAAGAAAAGGTAAAGACCAATGCAAAACTTGTTGAAGTCAGTGCGCCATCTGAAATAAGCAAGGGGATTTATTCAACAGGAGAGCTTGGAACATGGATAAAAGAACAGTCACTAATCATAAAAAGCAGTAAGGGAATTATAATAATTACAGGGTGCGCTCATCCAGGGATTGTTGAAATCGTTAAGAAAGCAAAGGAGATTACTGGCGAAAGGGTTTACTTGGTTCTGGGCGGGTTTCATCTCAATGGCGCAAGTGAGAATGAGATCAGGAACATTGTTAGGGAATTCAGGGAGCTTGGAGTGGAAAAAGTAGCACCATGCCATTGTACTGGAGAAACTGCCACAAAAATTTTTAAAGAAGAATATAAAGAGTATTTCATAGAAAACGGGGTTGGAAAAACAGTAGTGGTAGAATGATTTTGGAAGCTTTAACAGAGACTTTGAAACTCCTTTTCATAGTTTTTATTCTTATGGTTGTAATTGAATATCTAGTCCTCAGATTTGAGAAAAAGATCAGAAGATATATTACAGGGAATCCTTTCACCCAGTATCTTGTGGCATCTGCGCTTGGTGCTATTCCAGGATGTATTGACGCATTTTTTGTCGTCTCTTTGTATACTGCTGGAATAGTAGGCTTTGGGGCCCTGGCTGCTGTAATGATTTCAACAGCAGGAGACGAGGCATTCATCATGCTTGCTATGATACCTGACACAGCCCTAATAATATTTGGAATCTGCTTTGTATTAGGCATTGTTGGTGGGTTCCTCGCTGACATTTTTGTTAAGAAGTTTAACCTCAAACTCAGTAAGAGTTGTTGCGTTCCAGTGCATAAAAAAGAAAAGGTAATAACATTGAAGCATTTTGTCAAAGAACATGTTCTCGGCCACATAGTGAAAAAGCACATGCCAAAGCTGTTCCTCTGGCTTTTTTTCACACTCCTTGTTATAAACTGGGCGCTTGCTAACCTTGAATTGCAATCCCTTCTTCCCAAAAACTACCTCTGGCTACTTGTTTTCGCAGCAATAGTTGGGATAATACCTGAATCAGGCCCCCATATAATGTTTGTTGTGCTTTTTTCCAAGGGATTGATTCCCTTTTCAGTGCTCCTTGTGAACACTATAAGCCAGGATGGCCATGGTTTGCTCCCCTTGCTCTCACACTCAATAAAAGACACTATTTACCTACAAGTATTTACAACATTATTTGCCCTAGGGGTTGGAATAATTTTGTTTCTCTTAGGTGTTTAGGTATGTTGGATGAAATTGCTGAAGAAATAAGAAAATGTAGAAGATGTGACCTATGGAAAACGAGAAAGAACACCGTACCAGGAGAAGGAAATGAAAATGCAGAGGTCATGTTTATTGGAGAAGCACCTGGGAGAAAAGAAGATGAAACAGGAAAACCATTTGTTGGTGCTGCTGGAGATGTCTTGAACGAAATGCTTGATGGTATTGAATTGAAAAGAGAAGATGTTTTTATAACAAGTGTGTTGAAGTGTAGGCCCCCAAACAATAGAAATCCTAGACCAGATGAAATTGCTGCCTGTTCCTTATTTCTTGAAGAACAGATGAGAACTATAAAGCCAAGAGTAATTTGCACATTGGGGAATGTGGCAACTGCCTATCTCTTAAGGAGGTTTGGAATGAAACCGCAACCAATTAGCAGAATACACGGAAAACCAATAAATATTGATACACTTGATTTGCATTTCACACTCATTCCGATGTATCATCCAGCAGCTGTCATATACAATGCTGGGATGAGGAATGCCTTAGTCAACGATTTTAAAACACTGAAGAAAGTGATTTATAGAAGAACGAGGTAGTATGGTTATGCCTGAGAAGATACGAAAAAGGGATGGGAGTGTTGTAAAATTTGACCAGAGGAGGATAACAAAGGCCATAGAAAGAGCAATAAAAGCCATAGGAAAAAAGGATGGAAAACTTGCTAAAAAACTCTCGGATAGGGTTGTCAAAAAACTTGGAAAGGTAAAAATCACAACAGTTGAGAGGGTACAAGACGTTGTTGAAGAAGTTTTGGTGGAGTACGGCAATGTAAAACTTGTGAGAGCGTATATTAGGTACAGATACCAACATGAAAAACTTAGAAAAACAAAGAGCCTATTTGAAGAAACCGATAAAATCATTGATAGTTATCTGAAACAAAAGGATTGGAGAGTTAGGGAAAACAGTAACATCACGTATTCATTTGCTGGGCTCGTCATGTATGTATCAAATGCAGCAATTGCAAACTACACTCTTGATAGAATCTATCCAGCGGAGATATCAAAAGCGCACAAATCAGGAGATATACACATACATGACTTACAGTTCGGATTAACAGGCTATTGCGCTGGTTGGTCACTAAAACAATTATTGCTTGATGGATTTGGTGGAGTTCCTGGAAGAACATCATCAAAGCCTGCAAAGCACTTTGATACCGCATTGTTGCAGATGGTGAACTTTTTAGGTACGCTACAAAATGAATGGGCTGGAGCAATGGCATTTAGCTCTGTTGACACATACCTAGCACCATTTGTAGCCAAAGATAAACTCAGCTATAAGCAAGTACTCCAGGGCATGCAGAAGTTCATTTTCAATCTGAATATAACATCAAGGTGGGGCGGGCAGACACTATTCACAAATGTTACATTTGATTGGAAAGCACCAGAAGACCTAAGAGAAGAGCACATTATTATCGGAGGCAAACAATTAAGGCAGACATATGGCGAGTTCCAAGATGAAATGGACATGATAAACAAGGCATTCATAGAGATCATGATGCAAGGAGATGCAAATGGAAGACCTTTCACTTTCCCAATACCAACATATAACATAACAAAAGAATTTGATTGGAATTCAGAAAATGCTGATCTACTGTTTGAGATGACAGCAAAATATGGGCTGCCCTACTTCTCAAACTTTGTTAATAGTGACTTGGATCCAAAAGATATACGAAGCATGTGCTGCCACCTCAGACTGGATTTGAGACAACTTGAGAGGAATATCACTGGTGGATTATTTGGCTCTGCTGAACTTACTGGTTCTGTTGGCGTTGTAACCATAAATATGCCAAGGATTGGGTATCTGAGCAAAGATGAGGTAGAATTTTTTGAGAGACTTGATAAACTTATGGAGATAGCAAAAAACTCATTAGAGATAAAAAGAAAGGTTGTAGCAAGAAACATGGAAAATGGGTTGTTGCCATACTCAAAACGGTATTTGGGCAGTCTAGCAAACCACTTCTCAACTATTGGTCTTGTGGGAATGAATGAGGCTTGCCTTAATCTCTTCGGAAAGGACATAAGTACCAAAAAGGGAAAAGCATTTGCTGAAAGAACATTGAAACACATGCTTGAAAGATTGAAGGATTTCCAGGAAGAAACAGGAAACCTCTACAATCTAGAAGCAACACCTGCAGAAGGGTCATCATATAGATTGGCTTATCTTGACAAAAAGAAGTATCCAAAGATCATCACAGCAAGTAAGGAAGTTCCTAGATATACAAACTCAACGTGGCTGCCTGTGGATAAAACAGACGACGTTATCTATGCGCTAAAACATCAAGAAGCATTACAAACATTGTATACTGGTGGTACTGTTTTCCATGCATTTTTTGGAGAACGATTGAATAGCGGGAAGGCATGTAAGCGATTTGTTAAAAAGGTCATGTATAAAACAAGGATTCCATACCTAACAGTTACACCAACATTTAGTATTTGCCAGGAGCATGGATACATTGTTGGTGAAGAAAAAACCTGTCCTATATGCGGAAAAGAAACAGAGGTGTATAGTAGAGTTGTTGGATATTTCAGACCAGTAAAGGATTGGAACCCTGGGAAGCAGCAGGAATTCAAGGAGAGAAAAACATACAATCCAAAGAAGGCGTAGTGGTTGGATGGAATTTAAAGGATTACAAAAGTTAACATTAATAGACTATCCTGGAAAATTGGCATGCATAGTATTTACAGGAGGCTGTAATCTCAGATGTCCATTCTGCCAAAACAAGGACCTTGTTCTGAATTATGAAAAACTGCCATCAATATCAGAAGAAGAAATCATTAAGTTCCTTGAATCAAGAAGGAAATGGTTGGATGGGATTGTTATTACTGGTGGAGAGCCAACAATACACAGTGACCTACCAGAATTTATAAAAAAAGTTAAAGAGAGGAGGTTTCTTGTCAAGTTGGACACAAATGGCTCAAACCCGGCTATGTTGAAGATGCTTATTGAAAATAGACTCATTGATTATATCGCAATGGATGTCAAAGCACCATTGGAATGGGAAAAATACAGTAAAGCATCTGGCATAAAAAACAGAGAGATATTTGAGAACATCTTGAAGAGCATAGACATACTTATGCACTCAAACATTGATTATGAGTTCAGGACAACTGTTGTTCCAGGATTGCACACAGAGGAGGACATCTTAAAAATTGCTGAGCAGTTGAAAGGAGCAAGGGCATATTATCTACAACAGTTTAGGCCAAGAACTACGTTGGACCCAAACTATGAAAAGATAGAGCCATATCCAAGAAAAATGCTTGAGAAACTTGTTGAAAAGATAAAAGGTTACTTTAAACATTGTGGTGTCAGAGGCTAATGTAGAACATTATTGCTAGAAACTGTTTGGTTTCTGTTTATTGGTTATCACCAATAACGTTAACCACCAAACTGCCATAACATTTATAAATCCCTTTTTCATTGTTCAGAACATGGCAAAGAAATGTGAATGTGTGATATGTAACATGCCGAACCCAATGTTTTGGGGCATTGTCCTGACCATAGTTGGTATAGTGTACATCCTACAAGAGATGGGCACACAGATCCTACCAAAAGGGGTCTCGCTCTGGTCAGTGCTTGTCTTGATACTGGGTCTGTTCACACTATACCACAAGATACAGCAATAATCGCAATAAATGCCCCAAAACGCTAGGTGAACCGTATCATTTATAAATATAAGTATGCAAAATAATAGGCATCTGGGCGAGTTTGCTATGCAAACGTGGACCCTAGAATAAGTGCTACTTATTCTAGTATGTCCAAAAACAAAGAGGGATTACTATGGCAAAGAAAGAGAAGGTTGAACCAAAACCAAAGAAAGAGGTAGAGGACAAGAATATAAGAGGGATTGTGAGAATTGCAGGCAAAGACTTGGATGGCACATTACCTATCCCACGAGCGCTGCTTGGCATAAAGGGAATTGGCCATAATCTCGCACGCTCTATTGCGTACAAGGCAGAAGAAACCCTTGGTATTCCGTATAATCAAAAACTTGGTTATTTGACAGAAGAACAATCTGAAACACTTGAGAAGATTATATTAGATCCTGTTAAGTTTGGATTACCTTCATGGAGTGTCAATAGAAGAAAGGATTACGCAACAGGAAAGGACATTCATCTGACTGGTCATGATCTTGAATTCGCTGTAAAAGATGATATAGGAAGAGAGAAGAAGATGAAGAGTTACAAAGGAGTAAGGCATGCTGCTGGATTAACAGTTAGGGGACAAAGGACAAAAACATCTGGAAGAAAAGGTGCCACTGTTGGTGTGCAGAGAAGAAAGAACGTCAAGGGTTCAGGTAAGTAAGGTGATATAGATGGGAGATCCAAAACGATTGAGAAAAAAATATACTACACCTGGACATCCTTTTGAGAAGGAAAGGATTGAAGAGGAAAATAGGTTACTAAAAGAATATGGATTAAAGAACAAAAAGGAGATCTGGAAGGCAAAGAGTAGAATCAGAAACTTTAGGGCAATTGCGAGGAGATTAGAGGCAGAGAGAGGCCCGCAGAGAGAGACAAAAGAGAAGGAACTTATGAACAAATTGAAGAAAATAGGTTTGGTAGGAGAGGGTGCAACACTTGATGATGTTCTCTCATTAGAAGTAACAAACATATTGGATAGAAGGCTGCAGACCCTTGTTTTCAAAAAAGGGCTTGCCAGAACCATAAAACAGGCAAGGCAGTTTATTGTACATGGGCATATCGCAATTGATGGAAGAAAGGTAGATGTTCCTGGTTACATAGTGCCTGTTGATGAGGAGGGAAAGATTGGATACTATGGTGAACCTCCTGCAGTTATGAGAAAGACTGAAGAGACTATGCCAGCAACAGTTGAGAAAGAACCAGAAACAAAACCAAAGATAGTTGAGAAGGCGCCTGAAACAAAGCCAGCTATACCTCAAAAGGAGGGGTCTAAATGAGCACAAAAGAGAAGTGGGGGATAGCCCATATCTATGCATCAGCAAACAATACAATAATAACAATAACAGACCTTACTGGAGCTGAAACATTTGCTAAGTGTTCTGGCGGTATGGTTGTTGACCAGGACTCAAAGCAGGGTTCTCCATATGCTGCAATGGAAGCTGCACTAAAAGCAGCTGAACAAGCAATGGCAAAAGGAATAACAGGAGTACATGTCAAGATAAGGGCACCTGGTGGACATAAATCAAAGCATCCTGGTAAAGGTGCGCAGGGAGCAATAAGGGCACTAACCAGGGCAGGATTGAGAATAGGAAAAATAGAAGATGTAACGCCAATCCCACATGATGGAACAAAGGCTCCTGGTGGAAAGAGAGGGAGGCGTATCTGATGAGGGTAAAGGTTCTTGAAAGCAAGCCAAATAAAGTAAAGCTTCATATAAGCGGCACAAAACCCGTTATTGTTAACTCTTTAAGAAGGGCAATCCTGGGTCTAGTACCCGCGATGGCAATAACAGAGGTGAACATATACGAAAATACATCCGTGATGTTTGATGAATATATTGCGCACAGGCTTGCAATGATTCCACTAACAACAGATTTGAAAACATATAAGATGCCAGAGGAATGCGAGGGAGGTGGATATAATACATGTTCTGTTGATTTGAGTTTAGATGTAAGCGGACCAAAGATGGTTTATTCCTCTGATCTCAAAACAACTGACCCAAAAGTAAAACCTGTTAGTGGAAAGATACCTATTATTGAACTTCAACCAGGGCAACGCCTGAGGCTTGAGGCAAAAGCAACATTGGGTTATCCAGAAGAGCATGTGAGATGGCAGGTTGGAAACGCAGCATATAGATATGTATTTAACGTGAAGATAGGAAAGGAATGTGAGAACTGTCTTGAATGTGTTAAAGCGTGTCCAAAAAAGGTATTAAAGAAAGGAAGTAAGAAAATAGAGGTCGCAAATCCGCTAGAATGCAATGGATGTGGCATATGCAAAGAGGTATGCAAAAAGGGCGCCATTGAAATAATACCAGACACAACATCATTCATATTCACCATAGAGACAAACGGGCAGATGAGTGCGAGGGACGCACTTAACACAGCAGTAAGTGCACTCCAGAAAAAGGTCTCAGAGATGAGAGAGATAATGAAATAAATGCGGGGGTGCCGGAGCCTCCCTCGTGCCTTCATTGGCACGAAGGCTCAAGTGGTCAAACGGGCAGGATTGAGGGTCCTGTGGCTTAGTGCCTGCGCGAGTTCGAAGCTCGTCCCCCGCACTGACCAAATTACATATGGTCGTTCGTGGTGGGATACAAGATCCCACTTACAGCAGGAGGGGGTGTGGAATCCGAGGGTTTCCAGGGGGAACCTGGGTTCCCCATAAAGGACGCTCTGACCAAATTACATATGGTCGTTCGTGGTGTGGCATAAAGCCACACTATTAGAGGGGGATGTGCCCCCATAAAGGACGCTCTTCGAAGCTCGTCCCCCGCACTGACCAAATTAAACAACCTAGAAAATCCGAGTCCGAAAGGGCGTAAGGAGGTATTGGGATGATATCAAAAAAGATTGCGAAGACAAAACTTGGAAAGGAAATAAAGAAACGCATGGAAAAGAGCAGAAAGAACAAGGCAGAAGTAAACATAGGTAAGATTGCGAAGTATACAAAAAAAGGCGATAAGGTTGTGGTCGTTGGAAAGGTCCTGGGCATGGGTAGTATAAGTCATGCTGTAACTGTTGCTGCTCTAGCCTTTTCAAAATCTGCAAAAGAAAAGATAGAGAAGGCAGGGGGAAAAGCGATCCGTATACATGAACTTGAAGAAACAAAGGGAGTTAAATTGATGGCATGAGGTGTTGTTATGAAGGTCATAGATGCAGACGGGCTTGTGCTTGGAAGGCTTGCAAGTAATGTTGCTAAGATGCTGCTCAATGGAGAAAAGGTTGTTATAGTGAACGCAGAAAAGGCAGTGATCACTGGAAGGAGAGATGATATATTTGAGAAATATAAGCAACGCATTGACAGAGCAGATAGAGCAAATCCCAGGAGAGGGCCAAAGTTTCCAAAGGTTCCAGATAGGCTTGTAAAGAGAACAATAAGGGGAATGGTTGGATATAGAACAAAACGTGGAAAAAGAGCATTAAGGGCATTGAAGGTGTATATAGGTGTACCAAAAGAGTTTGATGGTAAAGCAGAGGACATCAAAAATATAAAAAAGGCTGGTAAGGATGTTAGAGGCATTCGCGTTGGAGAATTATGTAAGATGCTTGGATGGAAAAACCCATTAGGAGGAAGATAGGATGGCGAGAAAGAAAGCAGATATACTGACAAAAGCAAAGAAAAAAACAGCAATAGCAAGAGCTGTGATAAAAAAGGGTACAGGAAATATACGAATTAATTCAAAATCCATTGACACAATAACTGATGAGATGGTCAGAGATGAGATAATGATTCCTTTTAAGATTGCATCAAATATATTGGGCGAAGGGTTTGAGGATAACATTGATATTTATGTTAACGTCAGAGGCGGAGGAGTAATGGGGAGAGCAGAAGCAGTAAAATCAGCAATAGCAAGAGCAATAGTAAAATACACAAATAATGATAAGTTGAAGGATGCATTCCTTTCGTATGACAGGCATCTTCTCGTAGATGATGTAAGGAGGAAGGAGCCAAAGAAGGCGTTAAGGAAAGGAGCAAGGGCAAAATATCAGAAGAGTTATAGGTGATGTTATGCATATACCAGTAAGATGTTTTACATGTGGAAAATTGATAGGACATAAATGGGAAGAATTTAAGAAAAGAGTTGATAAAGGGGAGGATCCAGAGAAGGTGTTGGATAGTCTTGGATTTGATAGATACTGCTGCAGAAGAATGTTCATAAGCCATGTTGAGGTGATGGATGAGATAAAGAAATACCCAAGATAACATCCCTCCCCCTTCGGATCAATGAGAAGGGGCCGTAGGGTAGCTTGGTATCCTACCAGCTTGGGGTGCTGGCAACCCGAGTTCAAATCTCGGCGGCCCCACTGGTATTTCATGCTAATCTCCCTGGTTTGTTTTTTGAAAGCGATGGGGAGTTAAAAGAGGTGTAAAAATGCCTGAAACCAAAAAGAAAAAAGTGATGAAAAAGAAAATTACAAAAAAAATAGTGAAAAAAACTGAAGGTGAGGAAAAGCCACAGGAAGAATATCTTGTGCCAATAGATGAATATCTGAAAGCAGGTATACACATAGGTTCGCAATACAAAACAGGTGATATGCGGCCATACATATACAAGACAAGGCAAGATGGGCTTCATGTTCTTGATATAAAAACAATTGACAAAAGGATCAGACTTGCTGCAAACTTCTTGGCAAACTATGAACCATCAAAGATACTTGTTGTTGCTGGAAGGGTATACGCAAGAACACCCGCAAGAAGATTTGCTGAGAATGTTGGGTGCTTACTATCAACAAAGCGCTTTGTCCCAGGTACATTGACAAATCCGAATAATCCAAACTTTGTTGAGCCAGATGTTGTTCTTGTCTCAGACCCTGGCGTGGATAGACAGGTTATAAGAGAGGCAAAGAAAGTCAGGATCCCTGTTGTTGCATTTTGCGACACAAACAACTTATTAAAAAACATTGACTTCTGCGTACCATTGAATAATAAGGGGAAGAAGGCGCTTGCGCTTGCGTACTGGCTTCTAGCAAGGGAACTCATGCTGAAGAAAGGGATAATATCCAACAGAACCGATTTCAGGGAGACATTAGAGTCATTTGAGGCATCAGGTAAGTAACATGCGAAGAGAACCTGTTGTTGCAGGCCAGTTCTATCCTTTTTCAGAGGACGCATTGAGAAAGATGATTGAAGAGTATGTAAGCCAAGGTGAACCAGAAAAGGATGTAATTGCTGCTGTTTCTCCACATGCTGGATACATGTATTCTGGTCCTGTTGCTGGTTTCACATATGCGGCAATCTCAGAAATGAAACCAAAGGTTATAGCCATTATTGGCCCGGACCACACTGGCGCAGCGATGAACAGAACATATTGCTATCCAGATGGGGAATGGGAAACTCCACTGGGAGTGGTAGAAACTGTTGCGATGGATGGTATTGAAGTAAATGAGAACGCACATGCATTTGAACATTCTATTGAGGTGCAAGTACCATTCCTGCAGTATATATACAAACACAACTTCAAGATCTCTCCGATTATTATGGGCAACCAAAGCTTGGATGAAGCATTACTTGTTGGAGAGAGAATAAGGGCAGACCTTGTTATAGCATCGTCTGATTTCTCACATTATGTTCCGTACGACACAGCAGTGAAAAACGACTTATACGCAATAGAAGCAGTTGAAAGAATGGATGAAAAATTGTTTTACGAGCGCATATATGAAAAGAATGTTACAGCATGTGGATATGGTCCTATAACTGCTGCAATGCATTACGCAAAATTAAACAGGGCAAAACAGGGCAAACTTCTGAAGTATGCAACATCTGGTGATGTAACAGGGGACAAAGGAGCAGTTGTGGGATATGCATCCATAATATTCAAAAGATGAAAATGTGTTGATTGTCGTAATCATGTTTTTATATCAGCGAGGTTATAAAGATGAAAATGCGAGATTTTATGGCCTCTGCGCCTGGAAAAGTGATATTGCTTGGAGAGCATGCTGTTGTCTATAATAGACCTGCTATAGCTGTGCCTGTAAATGCGGTGGAAGCAACATCAGAGGTTTCATATAGAGAGGGTGGCGTTTTTGTAAAGGCTCTGGACTTTGCTAAGGAGTATGATATTACAAAGAGGCCATTGAAAGAGGGAGATGATGGATTCGCATTGCAGGAGACAGTATACCACACATATGAATACTTACAGAAAAGGCCAGAGGACGTAGAGATAAGGGTTACATCAACCATACCCGTTGCCGCAGGCATGGGTTCTGGTGCTGCTATTGCTGTTTCAATGATCAGAGCAATTGCTGGATATCTGAAGAAGGAACTATTACCAGAGGAGGTCAATTATCTTGCGTATAAAACAGAGATCATACACCATGGTACTCCATCGGGTATTGACAATACAGTAATCACATACAATAAACCCGTATATTTCATAAGCGAACCTAGGAAGATGGAACGATTGGACATAGCAAAACCATTTATGCTTGTTATTGGTGATACGGGAATAAGATCAAATACAAAAGAAGTTGTTGCAATGGTGAGAGAGAACAGAAAAAAGAATTACAGCAAATATAAACAGATATGGAATGAGATCGCAGATATAGTTAATGAAGCAAGGGATGCGATCATAAATGGAGACATAGAACATATCGGTCCACTAATGAACAGGAATCATGAACTACTAAAACAAATACATGTTTCCTGTGATGAGCTGGATAAACTTGTAGATGCTGCATTAGATGCTGGAGCAATAGGTGCAAAACTTTCTGGCGCTGGAAGAGGAGGAGATATGATTGCACTGGTGAATGAAGGCACAAAAGAAGATGTGGCAAATGCCCTGCGTAGAGCAGGGGCAAAAAATGTAATTATCACAGAGGTAAAACCATGAGGATTATTGTGGGAATTACAGGTGCATCTGGAAGCATTATAGGAAAGAGGATACTTGAAGTGCTAAAAGAAAAAGATATTGAAACACATTTGGTTATAACAGATGCTGGAAAAACCACCATGAGTTATGAAATCGGTGATGTCAGAACAGTGGAGGAACTAGCAACAAAGACCTATGATATAAATGATATAGGCGCTGCTATTGCAAGTGGTTCATTTGAAACTCAGGGTATGATTGTTGCTCCATGCTCAATGAAAACAATGTCTGCAATAGCAAATGGCTTTGAAATAAACCTTCTGGTAAGGGCAGCAGATGCCTGCCTAAAACAGAGGAGGAGACTGATTCTCGTACCAAGGGAAACACCAATAATAAAAAGTTATGCAGAGAACATGGTAAAATGCCTTGAACTAGGAGCCATAGTTGTTCCGCCTATGGTACCATATTACGAAAAGCCTAAGACTGTTGACGAGATAACAGATTTCTTTGTGGGGAGAGTATTGGACTTCTTTGGGATTGAACATAGCTTATACAAAAAATGGGGTGGACTATGAAAGCCATTGTATTTGACATAGATGGTGTGCTTGTGGATACTGTAGGCAGCTTCTATACTGCATACAATGAAGCTATGAAAAGTGTTGGGAGTTACATTACAGAAAAGGAGTACCTTGATAGGGTTCACCTGCAAGGCTATAAAATATTTGAAGAGATTCTGAAGATTAGAGGGATTGAAGCAGATGCAAAAGAGTTGAATCATTTGAAAAATAAGATTGTCAATAATATGCTTAAGAATGCAAAACTGAAAAAAGGTGTTAATGAAATATTGAAAATGTTGAGTGAAAACAATATTAAGTATTGTATTGCAACAGCATCAGAACGTGAACAAACTGAAATCATATTAAATGCTGTTGGCATTTCACATCTATTTCCCATAGTTGTGACTGCAAGTGATACTGAAGATGATGATGTAAAACCAAATATATATTACATTGCAGCAGATAGACTTAAAGAACCAATAGAAAATTGCGTATTGGTTGAGGATTCACTGCATAATATCAAAGTGGGAAAATCTATAGGCATGGGCTGCATTGGTGTCATTGGCAAATATTCAAAAGAAGGACTAAAAGAGGCTGCAGACTATGTTGTAGGACATGTTGGAGAGATAAAAACGGAGTGGTTAAGATGAACCTAACAAAAGAAGAACAGAAAATGCTTGATGGAGAATATGGAGAGGGTGTACAAAAAGCAATGGAAATCATTGTTGCCCTTGGGAAGATTTATGGCGCTGAAAATTTGGTAGAAGTTGCATCAGTCCAAGTGGCAGGAGTCTCCTACAAGAATCTGGGAGATGCAGGCATTGAATTTTTAGAGGAGTGGGCATCAAAGGGGGCCAAGGTCAAAGTGCCAACAACATTGAACCCAGCAGGCATGGACCTTGATGACTGGAAAAGCATTGGATTTGCAGAGGAATTTGCTGATAAGCAATTAGAGGTTATTAAAGCATTTAGTAAAATGGGTATCCCACCGACATGCACATGCACGCCATATCTTGCTGGTAATATCCCAAAATTTGGCGACCATATCGCATGGGCTGAGAGTTCTGCTGTCTCATTTGCAAACTCTGTCATAGGTGCTAGAACAAATAGAGAAGGAGGACCATCTGCTATTGCAGCAGCAGTAACAGGAAGAACAGCAAATTTTGGGTATCATCTTGATGAAAACAGGGTGGCAACATTTAAGATCATTGTTGAAGCAGACATGAAAGATACAAGTGATTTTGGTGCATTGGGGTACTGGACAGGAAAACAATTGCGTAATAAAGTGCCTTTCTTTGTTGGTATAAAACACGCTACTACTGATTGCCTAAAATCGCTTGGCGCTGCCTCTGCTGCTAGTGGAGGTATTGCTCTGTACCATATTGAAAATATAACAGCTGAAGCAAGAGCAAAAGCAATGCTCAGCGATGACCATGAAACAGTCACATTTACAGATAAAGAGAAAAGAGATGTATTTGAAGCCATTGGCTTTTCTGAATCAGAAATAGACCTTGTTGTCTTTGGGTGCCCACATGCAAGTCTTGAAGAAGTGAGAACAATCGCAGAACGTGTAAAAGGAAAAAAACTCAAAGCAATGTTATGGATAACAACTTCAAAGCAAGTAAAATCTATGGCTGAGAGGATGGGTCTTGTAAAGGATATAGAGGACGCTGGGGGTTATATCATAGCTGACATGTGCGCTGTTGTTGCTCCGGTAAAGTCGTTTGGGTTCAAGAACATAGCTGTAAATTCCGGAAAATATGCGTGGTATCTTCCAAACCAAGGCTTTAATGTAAGGTTTGGCTCAACAGAAAAGTGCATAGAAGCAGCAATAACAGGAAGGTGGGAACCATGATTGAATTGCATGGAAGAATTGTAAAGAGGGGTGCTGCAGAAGGAATCGCGCTCGTATCAAATGAACCTATTGGATTCTATGGTAATATTGACCCAGACACAGGAATCGTCATAGAAAAAGGACATCCTCTTGAAGGGCAATGTATTGCTGGAAAGGTTCTTGTTTTCCCGACAGGAAAAGGGAGTACTGTTGGTTCTTATACCATGTACAGACTAAAGAAGAATGGAAAAGCTCCTATAGCAATAATAAATGAGGAGAGTGAACCCATAATCGCCGTTGGTGCTATAATATCAGATATACCACTAGTTGACAAGGTAGATATCTCAAAAATAAGGACAGGAGACAAGGTCAAAATTGACGGGGAGGTCGTTCGCATTGAGTGAATTGGTGCTTTTGAAACTTGGTGGTTCCCTCATAACGGATAAAACAAAACCAGAGACAGCAAGGGTTGATGTAATAAGAAGGATTGCACAAGAGATAAAGAGAGCATTAACCAAGAGGGGAGATATAAAGTTAATTATAGGACATGGTGGTGGTTCATTTCCTCACTATCCTGCAAAGAGGTATAGAGTGAATGAGGGGATAATAAACAAGGATTCATGGAGAGGGTTTGCTGAGACAAGAGCAGCAGCATCAAAGCTGAATCAGATTGTTACAGAGATATTTCTTGAGGAAGGGCTGGATGTAGTATCACTACAACCGAGTTCATCTGTTCTCTGTGAAAATGGGGTTATAGTGCATATGGACCTGAGGCAGATAAAATTCCTCATAGATAGACATCAGATCCCGGTAACCTATGGTGATGCTGTTTTGGACAGAGAAAAAGGATGTACAATTGTGTCAACAGAGGCACTGTTTGACTATATTGCACGAAAGCTTTTTCCAGATAGGATAATACTAGCAGGAGAGGTTGAGGGCGTCTATGATTCAGACCCGCATAAAAATCCAAATGCAAAACTTATTCCGGAGATAACAAACAAGAACTTTGAAAAAATCAAAAAGATGCTCACTGGTTCACATGGTTATGATGTAACAGGCGGCATGGCAACAAAAATAGAGAGCATGTATAACCTGTTACATATTCTCCCATCAATGAAGGTGCAGATTATATCCGGAAAAATTCCAGGTGTTATTGAGAAAGCAATTGTTGGAAGAGAACACATCGGAACAATTATGAGATACTTGGGAAAGAGCAAGATACCTAAGATAATTGTTGTTGAGGTTAATGGCATTATTGTAAAAAATGGCTTTAAGCCGTGGAAAGAAGCATTAACTATGATGGTAGAAAGAGGAGATATACCGCGAGATGCATGGGAGAGAGAAATAAAGCCAATTGTTGATGGATATCTATCAAAGAAGATAGATAGAGATGAAGCAGTGAAACTTGTTATGATGGGCGTTGCAAAGGCACTGAAAGGAAAACCATACAAAGAGATAGAAGGAGTGATAAACAAAACAATGGAGAAGGTTAGGCAGAACTATGATCCATTTGTGATAGATATGCTGAAATATGCAAAGAATGAAAGAGGTTATAAGCTGGCAACAATCTCAGCAAATTTTTATGACATTGCAAAACATATTGCCAAGGATATTGGCGCAGAATATGTTTATGATACTACACTTGGCGTCAAAAACGGAAAACTTACAGGAACATTAAAGGGAGAATTCATGACATCCGTTGGAAAGTTGTGGGCAGTGAGAGACCTCATGGAGAGAGCAAAATGTGTGAAGGAACGTATGATATACATAGGTAATAGGATATCAGATTGGAAAGCAATGAACGAATGCGGCATTAGCATACTATACAAACCAGATTTGAGTGTAAAGGCAGAAAAAACACTTGAAGAAAAGGAGTGGATTAAGGAGATACTAAAAGTCATGAGGACAAATGAGTTGAGCAACCTGATTGTGATATCAAACAAATCAGACACAAAAAAACTGAAGGAGATCATAGATAGGTGAAAGGATGAAAGAAACAGAAGTTGAGATTGAAATAAAACATCTCGCACCAGTACGGAAAAGGTTGGAATCAATAGGTGTACTTGTGGAGAAAGCATTATTTAGGGATGTGTATTTTGATAAAAAAATGTTTTTGAAAGGAGCAAGAGTAAGATTGAGAGAGAGAAAGGTCAGATATCCACATAAGAAATATGAAGCAAAATTAACACTCAAAAAACCAAGAATAAAAGGTGGTATCCAGAGGAGTGAAGAACTTGAGGTTAGATTAGATGACTTTAAGACAATGTATAAGATACTAGAAAGGTTATACGGTCCACCCTACTTTGATGAAGTACTATCTGTTGAGAGATACAAGGTGGGCAGTTCAGTCGTGGACTTGAGAGCAGTAAAAGGTCTGTTTAAATATGTTGAGATTGAGGGGAATACTAAACAGATAAAGCGATTAGAGAAGAGACTTGGAATTGTAGGAAAGAGAATAACGGAGGGAGCATTCAAAAGAATATGTAAAATGCGGGGATTACTATGATAAAAAAACGAAAACTTGACCATATTGAGATATGCACAGAGAAGGATGTGGAGGTTGGGAGCAATTGGTTTGAATATGTTCAGTTAATACATAATGCTGTTCCTGAGATAAATCTTGACGATGTAGAGACAAAAACCACATTTCTCGGAAAAGAATTGAAAGCACCACTCATGGTCGCTGCTATAACTGGAGGAGTAGAAGAAGCCAAAGAGATAAACAAATCACTGGCAAAGGTATGTGAGGAGTTCGGTATTGCATTCGGCCTTGGCTCACAAAGGGCAATGATAGAACATCCAGAACTATGGGATACATACTATGTAAGGGATGTTGCACCTAATATTCCTATTTTTGGAAATATTGGACTAGCAAATCTTGGTGATATAGGTATCAATGAGATTATAAAATCTATCAAAAGGGTTGATGCAGATTTTCTGTGCGTGCATCTCAATGCTGCCCAGGAAGCAGCACAACCAGAAGGGAACACGCAATTTGCAGAGAAGATAAAGGAGTTGGCAAAACTATCAAAGAAAATCCCCATAATTGCGAAAGAGGTTGGCAATGGCATATCAAGAGAAACAGCGATATTGCTGAAGGAGGCTGGAGTAAAGGCCATAGATGTCGGAGGATTTGGGGGAACAAGTTGGATCAAGGTTGAGGAGTACAGGAGTAAGAATAGTAGTGGATTTGTCAATTGGGGAATACCCACTGCTGCAGCCGTTATGGAATGTAGTGCTGTTGGTCTACCAATTATTGCAACAGGAGGCATAAGAAGAGGATTAGAATGTGCAAAAGCCATTGCGCTTGGTGCAAGCATATGTGGTATGGCGTTGCCCTGTCTAAGATGGCATTACAAAGGAAAACTTAGGGAAAACATGAGCAATGTAATAAAAGAATTGAAAACCGCGATGTTCTTAACAGGAAGTAGAAGTATAGGTGAGCTAAAACAAACGAATGCTGTTATATCAGGCAAACTAAAGGAATGGTGTGAGGCGAGGTCTATTCCTATAAAACATTATGCAATGCGGAGAAGTCATTTAAAGATGTTCTAACATAGTTGATAGTATGGACAAAACAATATTGAAATACGCATTGAAGAATGCACTTGATTATGGAAAAGCAAATGAGAGGGCAGTTATTGCTAAGGTTATGGGGGAGCACCCAGAATGGAGAAAAAACGCCAAAGAGATCGTAAAAAGAACAAAGGAAATTATTGAGGAGATAGACGCGTGGGATGATGATAAAAAAAGGAAGAAGCTCTTAGAGCTATGGCCAGATGTATTTGAAGAAAAAGAGAAAAAAGAAGAATTACCCGAACTTCCAGGAGCAGTTAAAGGAAACGTTGTTATGATGTTCCCACCAGAACCATCTAAATATCCACACATTGGGCATGCGAAAGCAGCATTATTGAACTATGTATATGCAAGGAAATACAATGGAACATTTATATTAAGATTTGAAGATTCAAATCCAGCAAAGGTTGAAGAACAGTATTACAAAATACAAGAAGAGGATTATAAATGGCTTGGGATGGAATGGGATAAAGTTGATTATATCTCTGACCACATGGACACATTTTATAGCATAGTGGAACGATTGTTGGCAGAGAAAAAAGCGTATGTTTGCACATGCGAGAAGGAGAAGATAAGGAGAGATAGGACAGAGAAAAAAGCGTGCGAATGTAGAGATGGAAGAAACAACAGGCTTTGGGAGGAGATAAAGAAAGGCGCAGGATATGTTGTCAGAATGAAGATAGATATGACACATAAGAATGCTGCTATGCGCGACCCCACAATCATGAGGGTTGTGGACAAGGAGCATCCACGGACTGGAAACAAATACAAAGCATGGCCAACATACGAATTTGCTACATCTGTCATGGATGGTATTGAGGGCATAACCCACAGAATAAGATCAAAAGAGTTTGAAACAAAGAATGAAGTACAAGCATTTATGAGAACTGCTTGCGGTTTCCATAACCCTGTTATAATCTCAATAGGTAGATTGAATCTAGAAGGGATTGAAGCTGCTGGTAGGAAAAATAGAGAACTTGTTGAATCTGGAAAGTATATGGGATGGGATGACCCACGATTGCCAACCCTAAGGAGTTTCAAAAGAAGGGGATTTAAACCAGAGGCCATAAAGGAGTTTGTCCTTAGGTCAGGCATATCAAAGGCGGATTCAACCTTGCCCATGAGCGTCCTTGAGTCAATAAACAGGAAGTACATAGAACCAGAGGCAAACAGGTTGTTCTTTGTTCCAGATCCAAAGAAGATTGTTGTTGAGGGTATACCAAAAACAGTAGTAAGGCTAAAAAATCATCC
This sequence comes from Candidatus Iainarchaeum sp., assembly GCA_021162685.1. Classification (GTDB taxonomy): domain Archaea; phylum B1Sed10-29; class B1Sed10-29; order WALL01; family WALL01; genus JAGGYF01. The sequence goes on from JAGGYF010000028.1 coordinate 52,598, forward strand.
CTCATTCCCAGAGAGAGGATTTAGAGAATACGTGCTTGAAGGAACTGTTACATTCTATGTTCCAGAGGTCCTCAATGAGTTCAGGTTGAAGGATGCATTTAATGTAAAGGATGGCCAATACAATGGAGAAGAGTTAATGGACATACCAAAAATCCAATGGGTGCACGAGGGAAATCACGTAGAATGTAGTGTGGTTATGCCAGATGCCTCAATTGTAAGTGGGGTCATTGAAAAGGCCATTTTGGACGCAAAGGTGGGGCAGAGGTTCCAGCTCGAGAGGTTTGGATATGTAATCCTGGATAGCCTTAAGGATGGTATCTCGTTCTGGTATACTCATAAGTAAGCATACATTTATAAATTCTAATGCTCAGAATATACTGCTAATTTTTATTAGCATCTGTGAAAGAGGCAAAAGCCGATGATTGAGGTGAGTATATGGCGTTTGAAGTACCGAAGGAAGTAGTTGAAAAGGTCTACGAAGCTGTAGAAATGGCAACAAACACTGGAAAGGTGAGAAAAGGAGTAAACGAAACAACAAAAGCTGTTGAGAGAGAACAGGCAAAGCTTGTCGTTATTGCATCAGATGTCTCCCCAGCAGAGATTACAATGCATCTACCTATCCTATGCGATGAGAAGAACATTGTATATGTGTATGTTCCAACAAGGAAGGAGCTTGGGGAAGCAGTAGGTATATCTGTTGGAACAAGTGCTGTTGCAATAACTGAGCCAGGAAACGCAAAAGATATCATTGAGGACCTGAAAAAGAAGATTGCTGAACTGAAGAAGTAGGTGATCAGATGGCAGAAGAAGAGCAGGGTGTTCCTGCAGAAGTGATGGAGATTGTTGGGAAGACTGGTGTCTATGGAGAGATACATCAAGTGATGGCAAAAGTACTGGAAGGAAGGGACAAGGGCAGAATACTGAGGAGAAACGTTAAGGGCCCTGTCAAAGTCGGTGACATTCTCATACTTATGGATACAAGAACAGAGGCAAAACAGATAAAAGCAAGGTGAGGAGATGAAGTGTAGTTTTTGTGGTAGAGAGATTCCAAGAGGCACTGGGAAGATTATAGCCACAAGGGAAGGAGACATCTATTACATATGCTCTTCAAAGTGCGAGAAGAACATGTTCAAATTGAAGAGAAAGCCACAGAAGGTAAAATGGACCATGAGATACCAATACGAGAAGAACATCAGGTCATCTGAGCCAAAGAAAGAGGAAAAGGTTGAGAAGAAAAAGGTGAAGAAAAAGAAGACAACAAGACAGGAGAGAAGAAAAGCAAGATTAGAGAAGAAACTAGCAAAAAAGAGGAAGAAGCAGGAGCTCAAGAAGAAGTCAAAAGAAGAGGGAAAGCAATGAAAACCAGGGTGATTTTCCTTGGGCCTCCTGGCGCAGGCAAGGGAACATATGCCTCACGTATTATGGAACGGTTAAATATTCCGCAGATATCTACGGGTGACCTACTGAGGGAAGCAATAAGGAATAGGACAGAGATAGGAATAAAAGCAGAAGAGTATGTAAGTCAAGGAAAGCTTGTGCCAGACGATATTGTCATAGAAATATTAAAACAACGTCTTGCGAAAGATGACTGTAAAAATGGGTTCATCCTGGATGGTTTTCCACGAACAATTGAACAAGCAAAAGCACTTGATAACATAACACATATTGATCTTGTGATAAATCTTGTTGTACCAGATGAGATAATTGTCAAGAGGTTATCATCCAGGATTATATGCAAAAGGTGTGGGGCAGTGTACAACCTCATCACACTACCACCAAAAAAAGAAGGTATTTGTGATAAATGCGGTGGTCCACTCTACCAAAGAGAGGATGATAAACCAGAGGTTATAATGCAACGGTTAGACGTCTACAAAAAACAAACTGCACCACTAGTAGAGTATTATAGAAATAGAGGCATTTTAGTTGATATTGTCTGTGATAAAGTAGATACTCCTCCAGAAGAGGTTGTTGATAGGATAATTAAGATTATGAGGTGATTAAATGGTAAAAAAGAAGAAGCTTGTGAGGTCCAACAAAGGAACGCTTGCTGGTATATGCACGGGTATTGCTGAATATCTTGAACTAGACCCTGCATTAATCAAGTTCGTATTTTGGTGCTTCTTGCTGGCAACAGGCATGCTACCAGGAATAATAGCATACCTTATTGGCTTAGCAATAATACCAAAGGAATGACTTATACATTTATAAATGCAGATACTCATAACAATACTGCCTCGGGACTGGGCTGATTAAGTTCCCAAAAAAGTCGCTGAGGTGCACTAATTCAGAGAAGGATTTGGTCGGATGAAGGTCAGACAACCAATAATCGCAGTTCTGGCGCATGTAGACCATGGAAAGACTACCCTACTTGATAAGATCAGGGATACTGCTATTGCTGCAAAGGAAGCTGGGGGGATAACGCAAGAGATTGGTGCAACTGTTGTTCCAAGAGAGGTAATTGAAAGTATTTGTGGAGAAGAATTGAAAAAATTAGGTGTAAAGCTTACAATACCTGGCTTGCTTTTCATTGATACACCTGGGCATGAAGCATTTACAAACCTGAGGAAAAGAGGAGGAAGTATCTCAGACCTAGCAATCCTTCTCATAGATGTAACAGCGGGCATACAACCACAAACAATTGAGTCCATAGAAATACTAAAGATGAATAAGGTTCCATTTGTTATTGGCCTTAACAAGATAGACCTATTGCCTGGATGGGAGCCAAATGAAAACATGTGCTTTAAAGGAACTATAGAAAAACAGGCAAAGGATGTTCAATTAGAGCTTGACAAGAGATTGTATGATATTGTTGGGAAGATGTATGAACTTGGATTTAACTGTGAGAGGTTTGATAGAGTAGATGATTTTACAAAGCAGATTGTCATAATACCTATATCTGCAAAAACAGGGGAAGGGATACCAGAACTTCTGCTGTTCATCTCTGGACTTACGCAAAAGTATATGGCAAACAAATTGGAGATAGATGAATCAAAGCCAGGTAGAGGCACAATTCTTGAAGTAAAAGAAGTAAAAGGAATGGGCACAACGATTGATGTGATCATCTATGATGGTGTAATAAGAAAAGGAGACACAATAGTTGTTGGAGGAAGAGACAAACCAATCATTACAAAGGTTAGGGCATTGCTTCAACCAAAACCACTACAAGAGATTAGGGATATAAAAAGGCAATTTGAACATGTAGATGAGGTTGTTGCAAGTGCAGGTGTGAAAATTATAGCACCAGGGCTTGAAGATGCTGTTGCAGGTTCAACTGTATGCGTAGCAAGTGAACGTGTTGATGAAATTGTTGATGAAGTTGCTTCTGAAATGAGAGCAATGGAAGTTGAGACAGATAAGAATGGTATCATAGTAAAAACAAACTCATTAGGAAGTTTAGAGGCACTGATCCATCTCCTTGGAAAGTACAATATCCCAATAAGAAGAGCATCTGTAGGGAATGTGACAAAGAGAGATGTGGTAGAAGCAGAATCAGTTGAGGAGTTTAATCACTATCTCGGAGTTATATTCGCATTTAACACAAAGGTGCTTGATGAAGCAAGAGATGAGGCAGAGGAAGCAGGTATTAAAATATTTGAAACAGATGTTATATACAAACTTGTTGAAGAATATGAGAAATGGAAGGAAGAGGAGAAAAAGAGGGAGATTGAGGAATTATTGAAAAGCAACCTCTATCCTGTGAAAATAGAGATATTACGTGGGTATGTATTCAGAAAAAGCAAACCTGCTATTGTTGGCGTAGAGGTTTTGGATGGTATACTAAAATCTCCGTTACCTATTATGAACGAAAATGGTAGGAGAGTAGGGAAGATAAAAAGCATACAGAAAGAAGGGGAAAATGTTGAAAAAGCGGAGAAAGGAGAGAGAGTGGCTGTGTCTATTGAAGGCGTTACAATTGGTAGACAGATAAAAGAGGGAGATATATTATATGCTAACATTCCTCTGAAACAGATTCCTGAACTTGAAGAGGAAGTAGAGCATAAGGAACTGTTAGAGGAAATAAAGATAGTAAAAAAGAAACATAAACTAATGGAGGAAAGAACATGAAGATAGTTGTGTCTAACCCAGAGGATGGGAAAAGCTACCAAAAAGAGCTAGAAAAAGCACAGGAGAAGACATTATACGGAAAAAGGATAGGTGATAAGATCAGTGGCGACACAATAGGACTTACAGGATACGAACTAGTGATTACAGGTGGTTCTGACAAGCAGGGATTTCCAATGAGGGCAGACCTCCACGGTACAGCAAGAAAGAAGGTCTTACTCTCAAAAGGTCCTGGCTTTCATCCAAAGAGAAAGGGTGAGCGAAGGAGAAAAAGTGTGCGTGGAAATACAATATCAGAAGAGATTGCACAAGTGAACATGAAGGTCTCTAAGAAAGGAAAGGAGCCGCTTGAGAAATTGTTTGGAAAAGGTGAAGAGGAGAAAAAGGAAGAAAAGGAGAAGAAGTGAGTAGATGTCAGAACAAGCAGAGGTAAATATTGGGTTGGTAGGTCATGTAGACCATGGAAAGACAACGATAGTCAAAGCACTAACAGGAGTATGGACAGATACCCACAGCGAGGAACTGAAGAGAGGGATAACAATAAGACTAGGGTATGCAGATGTTGAATTTAGAAGGTGTGAATCGTGTGGAAAGTACACAGTATCAGAGATGTGCGGGAAGTGCAACCATAAGACAAAATCAGTAAGGAGGGTTGCGTTCGTTGATGCACCTGGACATGAAACACTGATGACAGTAATGATATCGGGAGCAGCGATAATGGATGGCGCGTTATTGGTAATTGCAGCAAATGAACATTGCCCACAACCACAGACATACGAACACCTGATGGCATTGGACATTGTAGGAGTGAAGAATATTGTAATAGTACAAAACAAAGTGGACCTAGTGACAAAAGAAGAAGCTATGAAGAACTACAAGGAGATCAAAGCATTTGTAAAAGGGACAATCGCAGAGAATGCTCCGATTATACCAGTGGCTGCACACCATGGATTAAACATAGATGCCCTTATTGAAGCAATTGAAGAGTATATACCAACACCAAAAAGAGATGAGAAAAAACCAGCAAGGATGTTTGTGGCGAGAAGTTTTGACGTAAACAAGCCAGGAACACCTATTGAGAAATTGAATGGAGGAGTAGTAGGAGGAAGCTTAATACAGGGGAAACTAAAAATCGGAGATGAGATAGAGATAAGGCCAGGGATAAGCAGAGACAACAAATGGATGACAATAAAAACAAAGGTCACAGGGCTTAGTACATGTGGGAAAAATGTCAAAGAGGCAAGACCTGGTGGGCTTATAGGTGTTGCAACATCTCTTGACCCTGCACTAACAAAAACAGATATGCTTGTTGGGAGTATTGTCGGCGCAACAGGAACATTGCCACCTGTGCTGGCAGAACTAACCCTTGATGTAACACTCATGGAAAGAGCAGTAGGTGTTGAGAAAGTAGACCCACTCCGCATTGGAGAACCCATCGTGATAAGCGCGGGCACTGCAACGACATTGGGCACAGTGACTTCTGCAAAACCTGTGAAGGTTTCTTTAAAGCGGCCGGTATGCGCAGAAAAGGGATGGAATGTAGCAATAAGTAGAAGAGTAGGAAACAGATGGAGGCTAATAGGTTATGGCAAGATCATATAAGGTGATCATAGATGCAAACTTTGCAATGGTTCCAGTGCAATTCAGGGTGGACATATACAACGAATTAAAAAGAATTATAGATAGGAGATTTGAATTAATCACGTTCACACCAATCATAGAGGAGATAAAAGGAATAAAAGGGGGGAAACTCGCGATTGAGATCATGAAAAAGAATGGCGTAAAGATAATAGAAACAAAAGAGAAAACAGGGGACAAAGCAATAATGGACCACATAAAAGCCAGAGAAACGATTGTGTGTACAAATGATAAAGAACTGGAGAAGAAACTGAGGGAAAAAGGTGTGACTGTAATATATTTGAGAGGTAAAAAAAAGATTGAGGCAAAAGGAGAGGTATAGGAGGATGAGAGTATGTATAAATTGCTGTCCATAAAAGATACAGTTAGAGTACCACCAAAAGAGTTTGGTACTGACATAAAAAAATCCATCATAAAGGTGTTGAGAGAAAAATATGAGAGCAGGATAGACCCAGAGCTTGGTGTAATCCTATCCATATCCAATATAAGAGATATCAGCAAGGGGAGGATTATCCCAGGTGACGGAGCAAGCTATCATGACCTTGTATTTGATGTGCTCATCTTCTCTCCAAAATTACATGAAACAGTTATGGGAAGAGTGTCAGAAATCGCACAATTCGGAGCATTTGTACGAATTGGTCCAATAGATGGGCTTGTGCATATATCCCAGGTAACAGATGATTTTATATCATATAATGAAAAGACTGGGGTTTTATCAGGAAAGGAATCTGGAAAGGTGTTGAAGGTGGGAGACATCGTAAGGGCAAAGGTTGTTACATTGAGCTTAAAATCTTCCATCACAGATAGCAAGATAGGATTAACCATGAGGCAACCTGGACTTGGAAAACTTGAATGGATAGAGCAGAAGAAAAAGGAAGAGAAGAAGAAGGCGAAGAAAGGGAAAAAAGGTGGTGAGTAAATGCCATCAGAAAAAGCATGTAAACACTGTAAACTTATAGTACAGAAGGGGGACAAATGCCCACTTTGTGGAAGCACAGAATTAACAACGAGTTGGAAAGGGTATGTCATCATATTCAACCCAGAGGTCTCAGAGATTGCAAAGAAGATGGGGATAAACGCCCCAGGAAAATATGCACTGAGGATTGGTAAATAATGTATACTATAACTGAAGATTTGAAAAAAGAGTTGAAAAAGCCACTTGGTGATCTTACTAATGATTTCCCTACTGGTAAGGAGATAATAACAGTTGGAGATGTGTGCTCAAGGGATGCATTACTAAAGGGCATAGAACCAAAGCTTCTTGTGTACGATAATATGATTGAGAGGAAGCCATCTGACGACGAGACAAAAAGGATAATTGAAAATTGGAATGTTATAACACTTAAAGTAAAAAACGATGCTGGCACAATTAGCGAACAATCAATTAAATCAATAGAGCTAGCATTGACTAGTGATGGGAAGTATAAGGTAGAGGTTGAGGGAGAAGAAGACCTATTGACATTGATATGTGTACTCTATGCAGAGGTGGGAACTGCTGTATGTTATGGCCAACCAGGGGAAGGTATTGTTGTAGTTGATGTTAATAAATCATCAAAGGATATGGTTAAAGATATTCTTTCAAGAATGGAGGTTAGAAAATGAACATAGAAATAAAAAACGAGCGAGTAAATAGGCTCTTGAACAGAACAGAGATTGAGTGTATTGCTGAGGGATATAATGTAACACCTTCAAGAGAGGAGATAGTAAAACAGATTGCAGCTAAGAAGGGAGTAAGCGAAAATCAGGTCCTAGTGGACAAGATAGAACAGGAATATGGAACAAATAGGGCAAGGGTATACGTAAAAGTGTACGAATCAGAAAAAGCGCTTCAAACAACAGAACCAAAATACAAGATTGAAAGGCACAAAAAGAAAAAGGAGGAGAAGGAGGAAGCACCAAAGGAAAGTAGTGAAGAGACAAAAGAGGAGAAGAAGGAGGAGTAACTATGGCAGAGAAGAAGGGTAAAAGAAAAAAGAGGCAGAGAAGAAGGGTAAAGAAGAGCAGCTTTTATGAGGTAAAGGAAGGCAAGATAGTAAAAAAGAGGCAGGAATGCCCTAAATGTGGTGCTGGCGTTTTTATGGCCGAGCATAAAGATAGGTATACGTGTGGAAGGTGTGGTTATACAAAGTGGAAAAAATGATCTGTTTAGGTATAGAAAGCACTGCGCACACATTTGGAGTAGGAATAACAGATGGGAGAAAATGTCTAGCAAATAGAAAGCTTATGTACAGGGCAAAAGGGGGCATACATCCGAGAGAAGCAGCGCAGTATATGACTGACAACGCACACCTTGTTCTAAAAGAGGCAATAGAAGAAGCAGACATATCTATGGATGACATAGGATTATTTGCATTTGCACAGGGACCTGGACTTGGACCATGTTTAAGGGTTGGTGCTGCAATTGCGCGGGTTCTATCACTCAGATACAAAAAACCCATTGTTGGAGTAAATCATTGTATTGCACATGTTGAAGTTGGTAAGTGGGATGGTAAACTAAAGGACCCTTTGGTTGTGTATGTATCAGGCGCAAATACCCAGATCCTTGGATTAGCAAAGAAGAGGTACAGAATATATGGGGAGACACTGGACATTGGTCTTGGGAATGCCATAGACGTGTTCGCTAGGGAGTTCGGGGTGCCAATGCCAGGAGGCCCATGGTTAGAGAAAACAGCAAAAAAAGGAAAGAGATACATAGAACTGCCATATACTGTTAAGGGGATGGACCTCGCCTTTTCTGGGTTACTTACTGCAGCAAAAAAGCTCGCTAGGAAGAAGAATAGGTATGACCTATGCTATTCATTCCAGGAAACACTTTTTGGTATGCTTGTTGAAGTGTCTGAAAGGGCATTAGCACACACAAAAAAAAGAGAGGTGCTTTTGGTTGGGGGAGTTGCACAGAACAAACGCCTGAACAATATGTTTAATGAGATGTGCAGATTCCACAATGCAAAGTTTTTTGTTTCAAAACCGGAATATAACGCAGACAATGGGTTTATGATTGCACTTACAGGATTAAAAATGTTCAAAGCAGGCGTCAGACAAAAAGACTTACATATAAACCAGAAGTGGAGAACTGATGAAGTAGAAGTTATTTGGTAAGAACTATCATACTCTCTCTTGTAATACCTATCTTTTTTGTTCGTTGTTTAGTGCACCACCTTTTGTTCAAAACAATTATTCTATCAACTGCAAACCCTACGCTCTCAGCAATCTCTGATAGGATTATATCACTCTCAACAACACCATCTGGGAAGCAACCATTTCCAACAACAATTGCTACCTTCGCCCCTTGCTTACAGACCCTATAAAGCTCATGTATAACCATATCCATGTCCTTGAAATATGCTCTTGCTATTGGAGGAAGGTCCTTATTCACAAGAAAATCCGCAGTAGTATCCAATCCTATTGCGCTTCTTATGGCTGTTGTTTTCATATGTTTGAAGAAAAGCTCGGTTTCTATTGAGTAAACCCTTGTATACTCAATCTTATTTAGATAAGGAGGAGATGTTATGACAGCATCTACACTCTCATCTTCCATATCTAACATACGTGCATCTCCAATCCTCGCCTCTGCTTTTGCTTCTGTTGTTTCAAATGTCTTCACATCATGTAGCATCTTCATGAGCGTCCTCCGCAGCATCTTCCTAAGTGGAGGAACGGGTTTTTTCTTTATCCTCAGGACAGAACCGTCCTTTATCACATATGAGCACTTCATCGCAGCATTCATCAATCCTAACAACAAGAAATCCCTTATCTTCTCGTCTTCAAATCTCATTATTGCATCCCTGAACACAAAGATATCATCAAGCACATATTTTGAAAATGCTTTTTTTACAAACGATGAAACATCACACTCCTTCTTAACAAATTTTATTTTCATCAACCTCTTTATTGCCTGAAATAGTTCATCTGGATCATATTCCCTTAATTTGACATTTGAAACAAAAACTGCTATTGGTGACACATCAAAACCTAAGGAATCTATGCCTCTTTGTTTACATGCAACTAGTGTTGTACCAACGCCACAAAAAGGATCCAAAACCAAACCATTAGCACCAAACATATCAAGAACATTGAAAACTAATTGCTTTGAGAAACCCTCTTTATAGTAAAACCAGTCATATACAGGTTCATGTTTATTAGGAATGAATGTAGCAAATGGGCCCCATTCCAATTTCTCAACAATCTTATACATATGTATGAATTAGAATGTGTACTTTTATATGGTTTTGCATGATAATTCAAATCTTTGTGGAGTTGCCAGCTCAGAGGTAAAAACAAAAGACTAAAAACTAGTTTTCCTAGTTCTTGAGATATTCTTACTAGTTTATTTTTATTTTTTGTATAAAATGCTGTTTATCACCACATTCCCTTTCTAATCGCTTTCATGTTCATAACAATAGGGACATACTTCATATCCACCAAAAATCCCAAGAAATGCGCCTTTCTTCCTCACACAGAATGGGCATAATATTCTTCCACACACCGCGCATCTGTGTGTGACCAACCTGCCTATAATCTCTCTTCCACAATATCCACAGAAGATATGCTTAGGGCTCATATTTTTTAATTATGTTATGTTAAATATAAAAAGGTGGTATATTTGACCGAACTTCTTTATATGAAAGATTGCTACATCAAAGAATTTGATGCAAATGTTATAGAGAATGGTAGAGATTACGTTGTATTGGACAGGACTGCATTCTATCCAGAAGGGGGAGGACAAGAATCTGATACAGGCACACTAGATGATATTAGGGTAATTAAAGTAAAAAAGGATGGTGGAAAGATAAAACATTTTGTTGAGGCACCCATTGAGAATAGTGTGGTACATGGTGTCATTGATTGGGATAGAAGATATAAGCATATGAGGATGCATACTGCACAACATTTAGTATCTGCAATTGTTCTTGATAGATATGGTGCTGAAACAAAAGGCAATCAGATACATGCTGATTATTCACGTATTGATTTTTCGCTTGATAAGATAACGCAGGAGATGGTGGATGAGATAACAAGATTGTTCAACGACTATGTTGATAAATCAATTCCAGTGAAGATATATTTTACAAATAGGGAGGAAGTTATCAAAACCATTGATGAAAGGAGAAGGAACCTATTCAATCGCGTTCCCTCATTTGTGAAGGAGATAAGGGTTGTTGAGATTGTTGGAGTGGATAAATGTCCATGTGCTGGTACACATGTGTCCAACACAAACGAGATAGGGCACATAAAGATAAAGGACGTGGTAAGTAAGGGCAAGGGTATTACAAGAATTGTGTACGAGTTGGTAAAATGAGTGGGGCTGGTGAAGGAAAATATGAACTTAAAAACGCAAAAGTGTACATACACGAAAGAGGTAAATCAAATGCGAAGATTACGCATATAGATGTAGAACACCCTTTACTCAATGAGATAATAAAACCAGGAGAAAGCACATATGTTGGGGCGAAGGAGGGCGGTGTTTTCATAGGGCTGAAAAAAGAGATGATAAAAAGAGCAGAAAGGTTATTGGAGAGGTTGAGATGAAACTCATACAAAGGGGGGCAGAAGCATTATTATATAAAGACAAATACCTAGGCATAGATGTGATAAGAAAGATACGAACAGAGAAGCCGTACAAGGATAAAACACTTGATGAACGATTGAGAGCATTTAGGACAAGAAACGAGGCAAGATTATTAAACAGAGCAAGATGTGCAGTAAACACCCCACATGTAATTGAAGTTATCAAAAACAGAAATGAGATAGTAATGGAATTTATTGATGGAGAGCGCATTAAAGAGCGGTTTTTTAGAGGAGAACTGAGAGGAGCAAAAAAGATCGGAGAGCATATAAAAAAAATGCATGACCATAACATAATACACAATGACCTAACAACCTCAAATATGATAATGAGCCAACATACAATATATTTTATTGATTTTGGCTTGGGATTTATCTCTCCATCTATTGAGGATAAAGCAACAGACCTTGTTGTTCTTAAAAAGATGCTACAGAGCACCCATTTTGACCATTTCAGTAGGGTATGGGGAAAGATAATAAGAGGGTATAAACCAAGCAAGGCAATAGAACAGAAGATTGCGGATATAGAGTCAAGGGTCAGATATAAGTGAAACATTTTTATACTGCTGTATATTAAAGAATAGTATGGCAACAATCTTTCATCTTGATAGGTTCAGGGGCACAGAGAGGGATAGGCTTGCTTCTATAAGTGAAGATACACATGACGCAAATATACGGATGTACCAAGAAGAAACAGATGGCCCTGTAACACTTGAGCTCAAGGTTAGGTTGTACAGCAATCATAGGGAGGGTTACAACCTGCTTGAGAGATTCAGAAAAGCAGTTACACTTGAACATGAGAATGAGAAGAAGGATATTCCATTCCACGAGGACATAAAGAAGGTAATAAAAGGTCTGAGTACAGACATCAACAATGTTTACACAGAGGTTGAGACAAGTGAGATACAACCATATAGAACAGGTAGCACGCAGATGGGCCATGAGATGTATGTTACTGTAAGATTTAGGAGTTGGGACCCAAGAGTACTTAGAGAAACAGAGGAGTATATCAGAAACCTCAGGAATAAACCAGCAGAAAACGTGGAACTCATTCTTGAAATTGTTGGGCACAATCCTGCTGCTGTCCAGAAACTACATCAAACATTAAAAACAGTTGTTGAAAGGGCAAAGGAGGAGATGAGAAGAAAACAAACAAGAGCACCAATGGGACCATCACTAGAGAGGATTGGTGCTGGACCAGAAATTCCAAAAAAGGGAAGATATGAAAGGATCAAATGATGCACTATGTATTTTATTACATCAAATAAAAACAAAGTAGAGGAAGCTAGGAAGATTTTGGGAGACATAAGATGGAAGCGCATGGACGTGCCCGAGATACAGAGCAATACAATAGAGGAGATTGCAAAAGAGAGCGCCAGATATGCCTTCTCAAGGATAAAAAAGCCCCTCTTTGTTGAAGATGCTGGTCTATTCATGAAGGCCCTAGCAGGCTTTCCTGGCCCATACTCCAAATATGTATACAACACAATTGGCTGTAAGGGTATAATAAAACTCATGAGGGGAGTACAGACAAGAGATGCTGAATTTAGGGCTGCTGTGGCATATGCTGACAAGCGTGGCAGGATACATGTGTTCGTTGGCAGAGTTAATGGAACCATAGCAACGTCAGAAAGAGGAAACCACGGATTTGGCTTTGATCCTATATTCATCCCGAGAAACAAGAAGAAGACATTTGCACAGGACCCTGAGTACAAGGCCAAAATCAGCCATAGAACAAAGGCTCTGCTCAAATTGAAGGCCTTTCTTGAGCAAAAGGTTTATAAATAAAGATAGGCAAAATATAGCCACGCCAACGCCACCAGACCCTGTTTCTCGTTCCAGTTAGGAGCATAAGGAGTTGAAAATATGGCAAGAATGCATGCTAGAAAGAAAGGTAAGAGCGGGAGTAAGAGGCCTCCGACAAAAATTGCACCTGAATGGGTGGATATGAGTGCAAAGCAGGTGGAGGAGCTAGTTGTTAAACTTGCAAAAGAAGGCAAATCCATGAGTATCATTGGGGTTATACTAAGAGACCAATACGGAATCCCATCTATAAAAGCTGTTTGTGGGAAAAGCGTGAAGGACATACTCAAAGAAAACAACCTTCTGCCAGAATTACCAGAGGACCTGCGAAATCTCATGGAGAAGGCAGTTAAACTAAGAAAACATCTTGAGAAGAACAAAAAGGACCTACACAATAGAAGAGGGCTTATGCTTATTGAATCAAAGATAAAGCGATTGCAGAAGTACTACAAGAGAAAGAAGGTATTGCCACAGAACTGGTATTACAACCCAGAAGAAGCAGCACTTTTGGTGAAACGATGAAGTATGCATTCAAAATAAAAATTGGTAAGAGAGTATTTTCAAAAACAATGGAGATGGACGATCTAATAAAGATGGTTGATAAGATGATTGTAAAGGAGAGGATTAAATGGCAGTAAGAAAGAAAAAAACAGCGGATAGGTGGAAAACAAAAAAGTGGTATACACTTCTTGCACCAAAATGTTTTGAGGAAAAGGAGATAGGACAAACTGTTGCATCAGAACCTAAACAGATTGTAGGCAGGATAATACGAACTCCACTCAATGTTATAACAGGAAACATATCACAGCAGAGTATGATACTAAAATTTAGGGTTGTTGATGTAAAAGGAGAATACGGAAAAACTGCTATTGCTGGGCATGAGATTCAAAGAGGGTATATGGAAAGGCTTGTTAGAAGAATGCACTCAATAGTTACAGCTATTGGACCAGTAACAACAAAGGATGGGTATACATTGCAGATAACTAGTGTTGCAATTGCTAGAAACAAGATGGCGTCAACTCAGAGAAAAGCAATAAGGAAAGTCATGTATGATTACATAAAAACAAAGGCATCAAAGATGAAACTTGACAAATTCTTCCAGGAGATGATTTTTGGGAAGGTATCATCAGAGATTGCAAAAGAGATAAAAAAGATATACCCTGTATCAAGGGTAGAGATAAAAAAGAGTAGGATTATATCCGAACCTGGAAAGAAGAGTGAGTAGATGTATGGGGCAGAGCTACTACTTCCCCTCATAGTAGGGATTGTAGCATATGGAACTGGTAGTTTAGACCTCCTAAGCTCTATAACTGGCATTGTTATGGGTTATACAATCATCTTTGCAAGGGGGTTTGACTGGTTTCTTGTTCTTCTCTTCTTCTTTGTATTGAGTATTGCTGCAACCAGATATAAGTACAAAAGAAAGGAGAGATATCACGTATCCCAGAAAAAAAGAACAGTTGAAAACGTCTTAGGTAATGGTTTGGTTGCAGTTGCTTGTGCAGTCTATGGCAACATATATGGATTCTTTGGTGCAATATCAACAGCCACATCAGATACTGTTTCATCAGAACTTGGAGTATTATCAAAAGATGACCCTATTGATATTCTCACAGGAAGAACAGTAAGAAGAGGGGCAAATGGTGGCATATCAGTACTTGGGAACGTTGCTATGTTTGCCAGCTCATTTATACTCTCTTTGTCTGCTATTGTATTGTTCAATGATTTCCTTTTATTCTGGATAGCATTATGGTCTGGCATCTTTGGATGCATCATTGACTCAATATTTGGCTCTTGGCTTGAGAATAAGGGCGTCATAGGGAACAGTCTTGTCAATTTCATTGCAACAGTTTTTGGCGCAGGAATGGCTATTTGGCTGAGTACAATTATATCCATGTAAACAAACATTTAAATAAACAAGATGAATAATGAGAATTATGCGAAGGATACTCAGTGGGATATCTGGGCTTGACAGGTTGCTGGAAGGGGGGTTTCCAGAAGGAAGCGCAATACTGGTCACAGGAGAGCCTGGAACTGGAAAAACATTGTTCGGATTACAATATCTATACAATGGATGTAGCAGGTATGATGAGCCAGGTGTTCTCATACAAGCAGGAGAATTTAATAGTACAATATACTGGTATGAGGAGATGATGCGCTGGAACCTTGCAGACATGCAAGACAAGAATAAACTCATGATATATGCATTTAAGCCAACTGACTATGATAAATTCCTACCAGAATCGCTTGAAAGTGAGGTTCTCTCAAAATTAAGGAATATCCTTGTCCCAATGCATGTAAAAAGGGCGGTTATTGATGCAATCACTCCTCTCAGTTTAGGAATGGATTTGAGTAGATACAGAAAGAGTTTGTATCTGTTAATATCGTTTATGAAAGAACTTGGTGTAACATCTGTTCTCATCTCTGAGAGTAGTTTAAAAGAACAAATGGCAGTTGAAGAACATATCTGTGACGGGGTTATAAGAATAAAACATGAGATAGATGAAACAGGACAGTACAACAAGCGCTTGTTGGTTGCAAAGATGGTAGCAACAAATGCACCAATGGCGTGGTATCCTGTAACTATATCCAGTAGGCTTGGTTTCTCTGTAAGGCCATTTCTGTAAATAACATATTTTTATATGATAATCAACACAATAGAGTAGGCAGCCCCGTAGTCTAGTGGCCAAGGATGCAGGCCTTTGGAGCCTGCGACGGCGGTTCGAAAATGAGGAACCTCCAGCGGGTTCCTCATCCACCTCCAGCAACCACTGGAGTTCGAAAATCCGCCCGGGGCTACTTAAACAAAATGTGTTTATTCTCAATCCTCAGCACTATAGCATACAATAAGAGCACAATCACTACTGAAGCAATCCACAGGGTATCATGAATAACAAAAGAATCTGTTATCATTGTTAGATATACTCGTAGTATATTCCACAACAAAAATATGGGGAAGGAGAGGAGGGCATATATCACCTTTTTCTCGCTGTCTATGTTATTGGTCGCATATAATAGCGCTGCGAATATTGAAAACGAAACAATGCCTGTACATGATGAAACAATAACAAAGGCATATGTTGGTGCAACTATCATATTCCCAATAAGTTCCACATGCTTTCCAGATAATAAAAGTAAGGCATATGTTGCATGCCCAACAATTGTTTTCAGTATAGGGGTGTCAAACACAAGCAATGCAAAATACATCCCAGAAAAGAAGATGATGAACCTTAAAGCAAATGATTTGAAGTTCATATCACCATGGCTCCTTCTTCAGTTTAAGTTTAAATGCAGCATAATTGAAGAGTACGTGAAGAAATGCTGTCATAACAAGTACTGTTAACACAATGCTTATTTCTGGGAATGGGATACCAACATATGTGCCAATCCAGTTAAAGAACAATGCTCCAAAAATAAAATCCCACTGGTCAAGAAGCGGTGCTGCTTCCCCTCTTTTCAGATTAAACCTCCTCTTCATAAAAGAGCCAAATGTGTCCCCAACCATAGCACCAAGTGCTAACAGAAAACCCAACAAGTAGATAGAAGCATCATTAGACACGAGCGCTTGAAACGCGCCAATCGCTGTTCCTAGTATTACTGAAAGAATAAATCCTTTTACTGTTTTTCCCCTTCCAAAAAGCGGCCGACCATCAACAAATTTTATGCCCTGGTCTATTGGCGTATTCCCCTTTAGGATAACTGCGGAACCATTAGCCACATACGCGGGGAGGATATACCACAATGCATTTGCTATAAGTTGTATCATACTAGGATATTATGCACATGTTTTTTTTAACCATTATGTATATATACGCCAACTCATTAAACAAAGGTATGGCAGAATTCAAACCCACATGTCCTAAATGCTTTATAGAAAAGGGGTATACTGTCCTTCTAAGAAAGGATGGGGAAGTATTCCAGTGTCCGAACAATCCAAAACATAGATTCGTCTTGGATAACGATGGATATCTAAAACCTATCTAGCCTCCTTCTCCTTTTGCTTCTCTTTTCTAATCGCTATCTCATGTGCTACCCATTCGTCCCTTGGTGTTGTTGGTGGTCTTTCAACATAGTCTGCATTTGTCATCTTGAATAGAAGGCCCTCTGGTGTTTCTATCATCCTTCCTATCATACTGTACAATGATAATGTGTCATAATTGTTCTGAATCAGCCTAACAAAGACCTTTTTATATGGCTCCTGTTCCTCACCAAATTCATTTTCATATCCTGTTTCCAACTCAAAAGTTGTTTCAACAACAAAATCTGCACCCTCAACATTATATCTAGCAAGTATCCTTGTCTTCATGGATGTTGAAAAATACTGATCCACCGCAGATACTGGTTTGGATATCTCAGAGATGATGTCTCCCATCCTGTAATCCGAGAGATGAAGAACAATAGGTTTATCACTTACAACCTCTACAAGACGACCAATAAGTTGTTTCTGTTTTAGCAAGGGCAATTTGCATTCACCTATATCAATACGAATAGGGCGCTCTCTCTTCTCCTCTTTTCTCCTCCACAAACTAAGAAATTTACCCATAGGCATTATAATAAAGAGGAATCATTATTTAAACATTCCCCAAAACCCTTTTATGTCTGTTTGTACTAAAAGGTATTGGTGTTGAAAGCGGGTCTGACGCGCGAGAGGCAAAACGTTTACGTAGCGTCCGTCCCATTGGGGGGAACGCAGCGCCCGACGGAACCGAAAGGGAGTTGCTTGCGTTGGACGCACCTTAAGCTCCGACGCGATGAGGCCCGCCAACATAACTTCTTATCTGTGTGAGTATAATGATAGGTATTGTCTTTTCTGAGAAGGATATGGCAGCAAATACCATGTTTCCGTTCTTTATTGAACATGGTTTCCAGGAATACAGAAGTAACATCTGGAAGATGGATGATATATTCCTAATAAGAATAGGGCAGGACATCATCTTTCCAAAGGAACTTGATGTATTCGCAGAACAACTCAACCTAGAGTATATTGTCATGGCATCAAGACATAAATCTAAGTCAGAAAAACCAACGTTAACTGTGCATGCCACAGGAAACTTTGGAGATGCTGACTTTGGTGGAAGACCAAAAGAACTTCAGTTAACAATCGCAAATCCCATGCGTAATGTATATCTTGAGATGAGAAACTGCACTCTTGATTACACGGTTTCAAGAGAGGCAACACATCATGGTCCAACAGAATTCAATGTGCCACTATTCTTTGCTGAACTTGGAAGTTCTGAAAAGCAATGGAAAGACGAAGAAGCAGCATCCTTCCTTGTTGATTGCATCATAAAAGGGATAAGGAAAAATAAAAAGGCAGAAGTAGCCATAGCATTTGGAGGAGGACATTACTGCCCAAAGTTCTCCGAGATGAATGAAATCGCATTTGGCCATATTGCTGCAAAATATGCTGTTGACCTACTTGATGAAGCCCTTGTAAAGCAGATGGTTGACAAAACATATGAACATGTTGATTTTGCCATTTTGGATGAAAAAGGGTTGAAAGGAAGGCAAAAGACGCATATAAAGTCTCTATTGTCTGAGATTGGTATAGAATATTAGGTGTTTATATGGACATTGAAAAGATAATAAGGGTTACAGACCTGAAAGATGTGGAGAGGAGAGGATGGAAGCGATTTGATATAAAGCATGTGGAATCTGTTGCAGACCACACGTTTGGTGTTGCTATGCTCGCACTGATTTTATGCCCAGATAATCTTAACAGGGACAAACTAGTAAGAATGGCATTAATACACGACCTAGCAGAAATTGAAACAGATGATATAACACCATTTGATAAGGAATCAGAACACAAACATGTACTTGAGCAAGCAGCAATGAAAAAGCTATTTGAAAATGATATTATTTTTGATTTATGGGAAGAATATAGTCAAGGAACATCTGAAGAAGCAATGTTCCTGAAAGAACTTGATAAACTTGATATGGCCATACAAGCATTAAAATACGAAAAGAGATATAATGTGGACCTAACAGAATTCTTTGAGGACGCAAAACAGAATATAAAAACTCCACATCTTGTTGAAGCATTAGACCTCATCACCAAGAGGAGATGAACATATGGTAAAAAAGCAAGATATAGAAAGTGAGCTGAAAAAAATAAGGGAGGAGATGGAAGAGCTTGAAGGAGTTATAGAGAGAACGGGAAAGACTGTTGATAAGGTTATTGAGAACACAAAAGAAATGCACCCGGGTTTAAGTGAGGAAGAGATAAGAAAAAGGTTACTCAGAGGGTTTCCAATAGGAAATAAAAAGGTATACGTTGGAGTTTATGTAGATGCTGATCATGAAAAAGTGCCACAATACGAAATAGAGACCATGAGTAGGGAGATAGCGGAGTTTATCCTCCATGAAACTGAAAAGCATGTGAGCGCATTGGAAAGGATGAGAGAACTGGAAAAAAGGGAAGCAGAATTAACAAAAAAACTTGAAGAGTTTGAGGAAAGAAAGGAAGGAGTTAGCAGAAGGATGGGAGAAATTGACAAAGAAATCAGGAACATTGAATTAGAGAGGGAAAAACTATCAAAAGAATTTGAGAAATTGTTAAAACACAACATGCAGAGCTACAAAGCACTAAACGAGATACAAGAAGGTTTGTTGAAGAAGATAAAGAAGATGGGGCTAGATGAGAAAACAATGAAAGCATTAGAGTATGAATTCAATGCGGTAACGAAGCATCCGTTATGGAAACACATACGTGATGTAAGACTGGACATTGATAGAGGCATTATACCAGACGAGAGAATCATAGATGAAATAATTGAGATAGGAAAGGATGTACCAGAAGAGGGAGTAACATATAAACATGAAGGTATTATAAAGAAATTCGGAGAAGGAGGTTTCCCTACACTAAGGGAACATGGAGAAACATTTAAAGAAGTGCTGAAAACCATACGTAGGGTAAACGAGCTGAAGCAAAGGGCAGAAGAATACTCTAAAAAGACATTGGCATTGCACACTAGATTAATAAATGAGAATAAAAGGAGGATGGATACAATTAAAGAATTGAAAAAGAAAAGGGAGAAACTTGCCAGGAGACTGGCCAGATAAGCGGGGGTGGCGGAGTGGAGAAAAGAGGTACCAAAATTATTCTGAAATTAAACTCCACATATATATCTAAACGTAAAGAAAGACTGGAGATATTCAAAGAGCTTGCAGGGGTACCAAAGCGGTCTAATGGGCTGGATTCAGGTAGAGGGTAGCCTCTGGAAACGTCCAGTGGCTTAGTGCCTTCGGGGGTTCGAATCCCCTCCCCTGCACTGACCAAATTACATATGGTCGCTCACAGCTCCTTTCTTTTTAGAAAAAAGAAAGTAGTTGGCAGTCAAAGAAAAACTAATTTTCTCTTCTCTCCGAGAAGCATATTACTGTGTGCTTTCAGTCCTGCTATTAGGGGGGTGTGGAATC